>NZ_JAIUGW010000049.1:0-11478 GCF_020164795.1 Mesorhizobium sp. ES1-3 | reverse complement strand
CGATCGAGGTGAGTACGCCGGTAATCGGGTGATTTGCCATGAGCAGGAACTTTCGATGGTAACGCAGGTTCCCGCGCGGCTTGTCGCCGAGGCTTCCACAGTTATCGGCAGGGAGACCCGTTAGGCGCGGTTGTCCGTCTCGGTTGGCTGTCGCGCGTTAAGCGCCCTGACGTCCACGCCCATCCGGCCCTCATTCCCAAATGGCGGCAACGGTCGAGGAGCCCATCAACCCACTCGGTGTCGGTTCGCTCAAGCAGGGTGGAAGGAAGAAAGAGGGCGGACGCCTCTTTCTCCATGGGGTTACACGCGCGACCGCTTTGGCTGCGAACTCAGCCGGGGGATCGCCGTTGCCGGCCTAGGTGTCCCAATCGCCGGACTTGGGGTTGGAAATCCCAATGTACTTTTTTGGATCGTCATTCCCGATTGAGAACGTCGATGTATGAGTTCAAAGTGACGGACCAAAGGCCCTGAACCCGTCCACGGCTTGGTTTCGGATGGAACTTGCGATGTGGAGCGCGGGAGTATTGAACGTCTCGCCGAACACAAAGCTGTGAATGATCTTGTTCACCACGTCCCCAACCGGAAGGTCCACATTGGCTGGCGCCGAGAAGTCATAGTAGCTCTCGATGCCGTACCTGGTGTGCTTGTTTATCCCCTTAAGTTTGCAGCGATAGAAGTTCGCCGACAAGTTCAGCGAGGCCAGGTTTGAAGAAGCCTTTCGCTCTCGATAAGCCTCCGGGTCTTCAGGGGACTTCGCGCGTGCCAGTTATCCGATCACCCGCTTAGAAATTTTAACAAATATTTCCCCTGGCTTTGTACGATTCCGGCTCTTGATTTTTTCAAACAGCAGCATGACGAATCGACGCCTGGGTAGGAGGCGATCATGGGTACTCAGACATCCCGTCTACCGTCACACACCGCCGGCGACATCATTTCTGTAGTGTTGAAGGACGTCGCCGTGGGCAGTGTGGTGTCCGTTAAGGAAACCCTCGAAGCTGTTCGTAGGGTCGGTCCTCAGCTAACCCAGAAGGACTGTGATCTGGTTGAGTTGATTGTCAGTATCGCAGCGATGGATCAGGTGTTCTTGGTCTTCGACCTTCACGAGTGACGGTACCCCCATGTCGCTCCTTTGGTTCAGCCCTAACGTCCCAGTCAGGACGGACGCCGGGCATCGCTACAATTGCAACAACGTCCAGGGAGCCATCGCGGAACTCCTGAAGTGGTCCAAACGCGGCCCTAAGTGGCAGATAGCGGCGGACCTTTGCCTCGACGCGCTGGACCATAAAGTCAGACCAGAGGTTGTCCGAGAAGCCTTCCGTGAGGCTGCCGTGGAAGAGGGCAAGCTGCTTACCAACCTGTAGGTGGTCCTGGACGCTATTCAAAATTGGTTCGGACCACGTTCGAGGTCCGCCAGGAGTAACCCGCTCCATTCAATGCAACCCGACGCCAATGACTACGGTGATGCCGACCAGTACAAACACCGCGATCAGGGCGAGCTCAAATGGGCTCCCACCGTTCCCAGTATTGTCCGGCATTTTGCTTGCTCCCAACCCCAGGAAACATCGCGCGAGGTTAGCATAGGAAAAACGTCGTTTAAAGATTTCCTTGGTGAATGGACACTCTTGACTATGTGCACTGCAGCTAATGTATTAACTGCATGTCGCTCCATTGGTTCTCCCCAGCGGTTCCCGTAAGGACCACCGAGCCCGTCGTCCGGTTCAATGTCAACAACGTTGAGGCTGCAGCCGCAGAACTTCTGAAGTGGTCCAAGCGTGGCCCACACTGGAACCGTGCGATGAGAGTTTGCATAGCCGCTCTGGCTGACTTGGCGACACCTCAGGAGGCCAGAAGGTGCTTCAGGCTGGCTGCCAAGGCGGAGGGGGTGATGCTCTCCGAATAACAAAGTTATTGACCCATGACGGCTGTCTCGACGGTGGGTCGCCGCACGCCGGTCCGCCATGGGCTTGCTCGACGCTCAGGTCAGAAGGACAGACGAGCGATGATCTTCGTTGGCCTCAATGCTCGGATCGAAGGTATGACGGCTTCTGGTACTTGGAAGGTCCTCAGATTCTGAGCTTTGGATGTGGAGCCCGGTATCGCTGCCTCTGCGGAAGCAATGTCTTTTGCACTCACCTGCAGCGACTTGCAGGCTCCCTTCTTTCCCAAAGATTCTAGGCAACCGCGCTTCCCACCGCCTCCGTGATGGCAGTGGGTGCGACATCGTTTGGCGACTTGGCGCGTCGCGATCAACGCCTTGATTGCCTCGCCGAGGATCGCTGCGGAGTCGTCGAACTCGACGCCACGGACTTCGTCGAACCTCTTCTCCGTGCTCTCGTCAACGATGCAGTGATGCGCAATGAAGATCCAGTCGTGGACCATGTAGGCTGGGGCGTAGCCCCAAGGCGAGAGCACTTTGAAGACCTGCGCGATCTTCGGGATTGAGCCGCCGTCCGTGTACTTGAGCTTGATCGTGCTTCCTAGTGCTGCCGGAGCTGCCCGATGGAAGACTAAGAGGTCGTGAGGGTCGGGCACGAACAGGAAATTCCAGTCGCCGGAACTGTTGCCTTCACCGACCCACATGACGAACAAGCTGCCGGATATCTCACCGGTGGTGAGCTTCTGGTAGTCTATGGAACTGCATCCGGCTGCCGTTGCAACTGCGAGCGCGATCACGCTCGTAATGAAGAGACCTGCAAATCGCCGAGACAAGCGGATCAGATCGTTGAATGTATTGTGCTGCATCGTTCCACCTCGGTTGCACGATCGCGCTGACGACCAGATTGAGGCCGGATGCGCGGAAGGCCTGGTTTTCGAACGATCGGTCACGGATTTCGCCTCGCTCATGGAAGAACACGGCGCGCTTGAGTTTGTGCGCAGCCTCGCCCTTGTTGAGGCCAGCCTGACAGCGCCGTCGCAGTGCCGGGCTCGAGTACCATTCGATCATGAACAACGATCGCTCGAGCTCGCGAGTTGGCTTTCCTTCGGAGACGCTGAGAGCTTCTTCAGAATTGTCGAGGGCACAACGGCGCGGGTGGTGATCGACGCCGCAAGGTGAAGCAGATCATCCCAGTGATCGAGGATCAATGCAGTGTTGATCGGCGCACCGATATGATTGGTTATCCCTACGAGCTGGCCCAGCGGCGCAACGCGCTGGTCGGTAAACTGCGCGGCAAGTCTCGCATGCCTGCATAGACGCGCTGAAGCCCGACCTGATCATCTGGACGAGTTTCAGCGCTTCCGGGATTTGCTGCAAGGCGACACCCCGGCCGCCGAGCTTGCGCGCGAGTTGTTCGATTACTCGGACGGCAATGGCCATGCGGCGCGCACGTTTGCTGCTGTCGGCGACGCTCTATCGGATGTTGACGCTGTCGGGCGATGAGCCCGATGACGGCGAACATTATCGCGATTTCCTTGAGACGTTGTCGTTCCTCTACGGTCGCACCAACGGTCCGCAGATCGCCGCCACGCTCGAAGGCGAGATGCGACAATTCCGAGGTTTCCTACATGCGCTTCCCGAAGCCCGGCCTGCCGCTATAGCGGCTCGGCGCGGCGTCGAACGACGTCTGCGCAAGGTCATGGCGCGCACAGAGCGGGTGGCCAGTACCGTTAATCGCGATTCGATGGTTGGCGAACCGCCGACCTGCGCAAGGAGACGGTCTCGCGGTCGAGCTGTTCAGCCGCGACCGCGAGACCGTCTGGCCGGGCAGCGACAAGGTGTTCCTCGTCGATCCGGGCTCACAGAAATCGGTGCCGATCTCCTGCAATCAGGGCGAACGCATCTGCTATGGCGCCTGGGTCGACGGCAATGACAAGATTTCCGCTGGCGTCGGGCCCGATAACGACCAGCCTTGCGATACCTGCTGCTTCATCTGCGTGGAGCACTTGACCGAAACGATCGACCTGGTGCCGCGATCGGGGACCCCGTGCAGGTCTTCCGGCGCGTCAGTCTGGAAGGCCGGCCTTGTGGAAGCCCTCGATGAAATGCTCGCGCGTCGCGTCGTCGCGGAACGGCTCCGTCCAAACCCAGTGCCGGGTCGTGAAATGTGGGTTGCCGACCAGGAACAGTTCGACCTCCGCGCGCGCCTCGTCGAGCCGGCCAAGTTGCGCAAGGCTTGCCGCAAGGAAGCGGCGTGAGCTGGTGCGGTAGGTCTCGTCCCGGCGCAGCGTCTCGATGGCGGCTGCATAGTCGCGCGCCGCATATTGCGCCTGGCCGAGCGTCAGATAATACCAGTTTGCCGGAAACGGGTTCAGCCGGAACGCCTTGCGAATATACTCAAGCCCTTCCTCGACCCGCCCGGCGAGCGTCGTTATGTCGGACAATGTCGCCCAGGCATCGGCTTCGTTGGGGTCGAGTTCGAACGCCCTGGCGAATTCGGCATCCGCCTCGGCGAAATCACGCTCATAGGCAAGCAGATTGCCGAGCACCCAGTGGCAGCCGGCATCGTTGGGATCGATCGCGACCGCCTTGCGCGCCAGGTCCAAGGCAATACGGCGGTTGGGGTCGATCGGCTCGCCCCAATGCACCCATCCCATCCAGTGGTTCATGGCGAGCCAGCGATAGGCCTCGGCGTAGTCGGGATCGAGTGCAACCGCGCGCGTCAGCATCAGATGCGCTTCGCGTGCCGTTTGCGGCGAATCATCGATCAGCTTGCGCGCCCGCACGCACAGATCGTAGGCGTCGAGATTGGTGGGCCGGTTGCGTGGCGGCGGCGCGCGCAGCCGGCCGAGCAACGCCTCCACGATCTTGGCGGTCACCTCGTCCTGGACGGCAAAGATATCGTCCAGGCCGCGGTCGAAACGTTCCGCCCAGAGATGATCGCCGCTCGCCGCGTCGACCAGCTGCGCGTTGATGCGCACGCGCCCGGCGTCGCGCCGTGCGCTGCCCTCCAGCAGATAGCGGACGCCAAGCTCCCCGGCGATCGCGCGCACGTCCATCGCCTTTCCCTTGTAGGCAAAGGTCGAATTGCGCGCGATGACGAACAGGCCGGAGATCCTCGACAGGTCGGTGATCAGGTCTTCGGTCAAGCCGTCGCAGAAGGAGTCCTGCCCGGCATCGTTGCTGAAATTGACGAAGGGCAACACCGCAATCGATGGCTTATCCGGTAGCGGCAGCGGTTTTCGCTTTGCGCCGGCGAGCTGTTCGACGGCTCCCGTGAAACGATAGCCGACGCGCGGAACGGTGGCGATCCATTCGCCGCCTCCTTCACCCGCTATGCCGGGCGGACCGAGCAGCTTGCGCAGTTGCGCGATCTGCACGGTGAGGTTGCCTTCCTCGACCGCCGTGCCGGGCCAAGCCGCGTCCATGAGTTCGGTCTTGCCCAGGATTTCGCCGGGCCTTGCGACCAGTGCCGCGAGCAGCTTCAGCCCGCGATAGCCGATGGCCACGGGGACGTCGTTCCGGAGCAGCGTTCCCGCACCGGAATCGAGCACGAACCGACCAAAGGCAAAGCGCTCTCCCTGCATTGGCGTATCTATAGAGCAATTCAACGAAAAGTGCGAAGCGGTTTGCACCGCAGAAGCGCGTAGCACTTCCCATAGGAATTGCGAGAAAACAAAGAGTTAGACGCCGGTTTGGAACTTTTGAGAACTATTTGGCGGCCCTTAGTTACGGCGGCGTTCGTATCCCGCAGAATTCAACCTCTTTCAGCTCGAGAGCTCCTAAGTCCGCCCCATGGAGGTTGCCATGAACGATACTCTTGCTTCGGTCCCACCAGGAATGCCCGCAAGATCCATGGAAGCGCCGCGTCGGCGCTTGGCGGCCTTGCGAAAAACCATCGCGGCCTGGCGCGAGCGAGCCCGCTTTCGCTGGGACCTCAAGCGAATGTCGGAGATCAGTCCGCATCTGATCGACGACATCGGCTTGACGACACGGCAGGTCGAGGAAGAAATCGCCCAGCTGCCCTTCTGGCAGCGATAAGGCGAAATGCCGCGATGATTTGGAGGGGATTGCCGGCATCATCCCTTTAGCGCCCGCCCGCGTCGCGCCATGATCCCCTATCGGCCTTGGGGGCCGATTCCACGGGGGTTTCCATGTCTTTCACATCCGCGCGCCGCTCGCTGGCCGCGCTTTCTCTCACCATTTTGCTGGTGCCGTCGGCCGATGCCGGCGATGTCACCCTTCGCCGTCAAGAACAGGCATCCCAATGCCATGCGCCTATGGTCTTTTCCGAGGTCGCTGCGTGCATTCCACCCTGTTCCTTGTGTTGTAGTGATACGGGCGCCCTTGAAGCTGGCGAACTCTGTCGGCAAGAGACTACTGTCGATGGTTCAGGCCTGCCCATCAAGTTCACGGTAGTCGAGACCGATATCGAGGATTGGCGCACTGTGCGTTAGCCAGCCGATGGAGATCAGGTCAACCCCGGTCGCGGCGATGGCCGGCGCCGTCGCGGGTGTGATCCTGCCTGACGCCTCGGTGATCGCCCGGCCGCCGACCATCGCCACTGCCTGGTACAGCACCTCGACCGACATGTTGTCGAGCAGGACAGCGTCGGGGGCGAGGGCCAGGGCTTCATCCAACTGGCTAAGCGTGTCGACCTCGACTTCGATCTTGATGCATGCGTCCAGCGTTGGCCAATGGCCGGCGCCAAAAGAGAAAATGCAGCGTATTGGACTGACCGAACGGATCGCCTTCCTGCACACGCTCGAAATCGACGACGGCACGAAGGTGGCTTTCGCCAGCCTGATCTGGTGCACCGGCTTCCATCCCGGCTTCGACTGGATCGACCTTCCGGTTCTGGACGAGCACGGTACGCCCCGTCACCGTTTCGGCAAATCGACCGACATGGACGGGCTCTATTTCGCCGGACTTCATTTCCAGTACGCGGTGTCCCCGACGCTGATCTCCGGCGTCGGGCGCGATGCGCGCCGCGTCGCCGGCTGGATAGCCGCGGCAAGAAAAGGCTGACGGCCCGGCAAGGACGTCGACCGCAGGAAGTCGATGGTTGGCGTTCCACACGGTCGCTCAGGCGGCGGCTCAGGCCGGCGAGGCCAAACGCTGCGGAGCCGATTTTAATGCGCCGTGTGATGCGGATGCCTGACAAGCGTTTCCGGGCAGATACTTCTCCAGTCCCCACGCCAGTAGTCCGAGCAATAGATGCGGCACCAAGGATGCCACGATCAGATTCGGGCTGTCCGACAGGCCGGCAAGGCCCCATCCGAGGATGGGGAAGAACACCGCGAGGATCACTATCCACAGAACGGCGGCAAGACCCAGTGCAGCTTGACTGGTTCGTCACTCAGGAGGATACGGCAGCCGCAGGACGCGCATATAGAACCGCCTGGAAATTGATGATCTCAAACGCCGGGACAATCTGGACTGGGGCGACAACATCAGCTCGATCCGTGTGCGCCACCCCTAAGAGGGCGTGCTCCAAGATCCACCCCCTTGCCCGTCGACATGCGAGCGCGCCTAACCTCTCGCGGCGTCATGCCGTAATGCGCGAGGAACCGGCGATTGAATGTCGACAAATCGTTGAAGCCGGATCGCAATGCGATCTCGGTTATGGAGAGGTGGTCGCGTGTGGGGTCCTGAAGGCGCTTGTGGCACTCCTCGACCCGGCGGCGGGCGACCAATGCGGCAAAGCTCGTCTCGTGGTCGGCCAACAGTGCGTGAAGCCAGCGACTGGACATCTTTAGGTCACGGGCCGCCCGTGCGACGGTAAGATCAGCCTGGCGAAGATGCGCCTCGACATAGGTAAGGATTTGCTGCCGCCGCGCAGTGCGGTAACCAGCGTGTCGCATCTCCCATGCTTCCTCCGAAGCGCCCAGCGCCAGGGCGGCAAGAGAACACAGATGCAGCTCGAGACTTCGCTGCGTGATCGCATCGAACTGAGAGGCATCCTCGGCGGGCATTGGTGCCTCTCGGCGACAACATCGACAGCGGGCCGCCTCGAACCGTCCGACTTCGCCGACGAGCGAGCGCGCGTAGCCGGCGAGCACCGCGCCCAGGCCGTGATCGCCCGCTATGTGCGCGCAGGCGGCACGTTCAGGCGCGGCAAGCAACGGCGCCACCATTTCGCGCGGCAGATGCCAGACCAGTATATGGAGACCCTGCGGAAATTCCGCCTCGAACGGCTGGGCGGCATCAAGCAATATCAGGTCGTTCGGTTCCTGTACAATCTCATGATTCGCCTGGGTATAACGTTCGCTACCGGCCAGCTCCAGCACCAGCAAATAGTCGTTGCGCGTGCTTGACAGGGGCGGCGTGTAAGTAACGCGGCCGGGCGTATTGACGATCTCAGTCACCCGCGCATCGGCGAACGCACGGCTTTTCAGCTGTGCGTATATGGGGACGCTGGAAGACCAATCGACCGCGATGCCCGGAAACGGAACGGAGATGGTGTCGTTCCAATAGTCCCGCCGTAGCCGCGGCGGAACGTCCTCGGTGCAACGCACAATTGCCGCGCTCTGGCGCGGAGGGCTTTCCATCAGGCTCATGAGCAATTCCAGCCCTACCGGACCGCTGCTTCAATTCACGAACTGCTGTATTTTACTGCGCAAAGTGCCGAGAGTCATCTCTATCCGCCGTTTAGTCTTTCGTTCCGTTCGGCTCCGCACCGATTGAGATGGGATCGAACACCTGAGCACTGCGATCGGTGCGCGCCTGTCCTGCCGAGGTTGGGTCAGGTATGGCATGTCGGACGCGGACTCGCTTGAAGGCGAGATCGAACTCATCACGACTGAGCGGAAGACGCCGGCAACAATGGCAGCGCCGTGCCGAGCCCGACACAAGTAGTTCCGGCATCGCGGCCGCATTGGCTCGCGTTGCCGACGAGTGAAGAATTGGAGAACAGCCATGAAAACCTCGAACGATGAAGCCCTGTCGAGCTTGCAAACCTCGCTGCGCGGCCAACTCATTGCACCTGGACATGCCGGCTACGACACTGCGCGCGCCGTCTATAACGCCATGATCGACCGGCGGCCGGCCGCGATCGTCCGCTGCGCGGATGTGGCCGACGTGATGGCGGCGGTCGATTTCGCCCGAGAGCACGGTCTTGTGTTGGCGGTGCGCGGCGGCGGGCATAGCGGTCCCGGTCTTGGCACCTGCGACGGCGGCCTCGTGATCGACCTTTCGGCCATGCGGGGCATCCGGGTCGATCCCGCCGCACGCGCCGCGCGCGCCGAAGGCGGCTGCACCTGGGGCGACCTCGATCATGCCACCCATCCCTTCGGCCTCGCGGTGCCGGGCGGCTTCATTTCGACCACGGGTATCGGCGGGCTCACGCTCGGCGGCGGCGTCGGCTATCTGTCGCGAGCCTGCGGCTTCACGGTCGACAACCTCTTGAGCGTCGACATGGTGCTGGCTGACGGCAGCTTCGTCGTCGCAGACGAGGCGCACGACGCCGACCTGTTCTGGGCGGTGCGGGGCGGCGGCGGCAATTTCGGCGTCGTCACCGCTTTCGAATACCGCCTCAGCCCCGCCGGCATGGTCTATGGCGGTCCGATGCTGTGGCCGCTGGAAGAGGCGCGCGCCGTGATGACCGATTGGCGCGATCTCATCCTCAAGGCGCCCGAGGCACTCAACGGCTGGTTCGGCCTGATGATGGTGCCCCCGGCGCCGCAATTCCCGCCCGAACTGCACGGCAAGATTATGTGCACGGTCGTCTGGTGCCATTTGGGCACGGCTGAGGAGGGCGAGGCGGCATTGACGCCGTTCCGCGCGGCGCATCCGCCGGCGCTCGATTTCGCCGGGCCGCTACCATGGCCAGCGCTGCAGTCGATGTTCGACGAACTCTTCAAGCCAGGACTGCAATGGTACTGGAAGTCCGACTTCGTCACCGATCTGGGCAAGGACGCGATCGACCTGCATCTGAAGCACGGTACCGAGTTGCCGACGATGCTTTCCACCATGCATCTCTATCCGATCAACGGCGCCGCGCACCGTCCGATGGCCGGCGACACCGCCTTCGCCTACCGCGATGCCAATTTTGTCCAACTCATCGCCGCGATCGGCGACGACCCATCCGACAACGATAGGATGATCGATTGGGCCAGGACCTATTGGCACGCCCTGCACCCCCATTCGGCGGGGGGCGGTTACGTCAATATGAATATGGCGGAGGACGAGGACCGCATCCGTGAATCCTATGGCGGGAACTACGCCCGGCTGGCCGCGATCAAGGCGAAATATGACCCGGACAATCTCTTCCGGATAAACCAGAACATCCGGCCGGCTCATTCCGACGCCCGGCCCAGCGCGTCACCAAGGTCCGCCAGGGCGTGACGAAGCTGCGTCGATCGCAGAAAGGACGATCGTCCCACCGCCGACCGGGCGGCTGGCATTCATATCAACGATTCGAAGAGGGGCAGGGATGAGGTGAACCGCCGATGAGCATGAAATACATTCGACGTCTGCTCCGCAAGTTTCGGCTTCCCATCGCTGTCGCAGCAGCCACGCTTGCCTTCTCCGTCTTTCCCGACGAAGCCAAGACCCACGCTACTCGCGGTCATCGTACGCGCGGCGAGCAAAACAAAGCTTGCGATCCGACCGGCGGCACAGTCTGGGGGTACCAATGCGAAGAATGACGACTACGGCTGCGTTTCGACGAATGGAAACGTCAACACGATATGCAATTCGCACGGCCAATGCACAATCTACCAAAACAGTACGCGATCACCCAAACACTGGGAACGGATCCATCCGAATTTGTTGAAGAGTGTGGAAAGGGCAGACAGATGTACGTCCAGTTTGTGAAATTCAAGAGTGGACTGACAGATGATGAGGTTCTCAGAACGATGGAAAAACGCGCGCCTCAGTTCCGAGCTATTCCCGGTCTCGTTCAGAAGTACTACGTGCGCGAGACCGGCGAATATGCGGGCATCTACTTTTGGGAATCTGCCGAAGCGCTTGAGGAATTTCGACACTCCGACCTCGCCCGTAGCATTCCTGCGGCCTACGAGGTCACCGGCGCACCTCGAATAGAGATCCTAGAGGTGCTCTTCCCGCTTCGTGGGGCCAGTTAACCGTCAGGTAGGCCGGCCCACGCTCGGCATGACGGGTCAGTGGCTGATAATCGCCTGAGAAATAAGTGCCGGCACGCAAGGTGATTGGCAAGAGTATTGACGCGACGCTTCGAAACCATGGCAAAGTGGCTACCGCGACGGACGGTGAGCGACTCTTCTCACTGCAGCGGTGGTTGAAGCTACTCCCGGCTCCGCCTTATGAATGCGTGCCGATCATTTCGGCACGCCATAGGCAGCGCGAGGCACGCAGCTGTCGTTCTCGCTCGACGATGGAGCCGAAGGCTTCCACGGCTCGCGGCCGGTCATGTTGTGATGCCGGGACAGCGGCGAATTTCGACGCGGTCTGGATGCCGGCCCGGCAAGCGAACCATGCATCAGAACCTTGCTCGCAGTTGAAATTCTCGATCACGCCGCCGCTCGCGGAAAATTCACGGTCGTGGTAGCTGGCGGTTACGAAGCCGCTCGCGAGCGCGCCGTTAGTAGCGCTGTAGCGAGTGAGCGGGGTGTCGGTGGTCA
>NZ_JAIUGW010000048.1:0-12226 GCF_020164795.1 Mesorhizobium sp. ES1-3 | reverse complement strand
GCCAACTTCATGGGCTTTGTCAAACTTGCCGCTATCGCTATCTGGCTCAGGTAGTTAAATCGTCACTACGCCCTAGATAGTTTGTTGTCGATCCGGCCGGCCGCCATGTACGGCGAGACAGGCCACCCCGGCTGTCGACACGCTGACGGGTGCTTTCTCCCAGGAGCCGCCCGCGGCGCCGGATCAACCCTCGCCCGGACAGAACGACCATGTCACCCTTTGGTATTCTTCGTAGGCATCGCGTCGCCGCCCTGCTGGGCGCCGCGCTGTTAATCTCTCCTGTCGTCGTCTCATTCGCCCAAAATACCGGCAATGCCGGCCTGAGCAAAGTCGTTGCGACGACACAGACCCCAGTCGCCGGAACAACGGCCCCGAACGGATCGTTCGCGCCAGTCGTGGCCGCGACCAAGCCCGCCGTCGTCACCGTCACGACGGTCATGAAGGCGCAGCCGCGAATCATGAGCGGAGGTTCACCCTTCGGCGGCAATTCGCCCTTCGACGACTATTTCCGCCAGTTTTTCGGCGATCAGGGCATGCCCGCTCCCAAGACGCCTCCGCAGCAACAGGGGCCGCGCGCCGAGGCGCTCGGCTCGGGCTTCATCGTCAGTGCCGACGGCACCATCGTCACCAACAACCACGTCGTCGACGGCGCCTCCTCGATAAAGGTCACGCTCGACGATGGCACGGAGCTTCCGGCCACGCTGGTCGGTCACGATGCCAAGAACGACCTCGCCGTGCTGAAGATCAAGGCCGGCAAGTCGTTGCCGACCGTGAAATGGGGCGACTCCGACAAGCTCATGACCGGTGACCAGGTGCTGGCGATCGGCAATCCGTTCGGCATCGGCACCACGGTAACGGCCGGCATCGTCTCGGCGCGTGGCCGCGACTTGCATAGCGGGCCCTTCGACGATTTCATCCAGATCGACGCGCCGATCAATCACGGCAATTCCGGCGGACCGCTGGTGGACGTCAATGGGAATGTCGTCGGCATCAACACGGCGATCTATTCCCCTAACGGCGGCAGCGTCGGTGTCGGCTTCGCCATTCCGTCCGACCAGGCCCAGAAGGTGGTCGCCAAGCTGATGAAGGGCGGCAACATCGAATACGGCTATCTCGGCGTCGAGATCCAGCCGGTGACCCCGGATGTGGCAAGCGCCATGGGGCTCGACCATCCCGGCGGTGCCTTGGTCTCGCAGGTCAATGACGGGTCGCCTGCGGCCAAGGCTGGCGTCGAAACCGGCGACGTCATCACCGGCTTCGCCGGGCAGGACGTCAAGGATCCCAAGGATCTGTCGCGGTCTGTGGCCGACGTCGCGCCGGGTGCCAAGGAGACACTGGATGTCTGGCGCAAGGGCAAGGCCATGCAGATCTCGGTGGAGGTCGGGCGCAACGGTGAAGATGTGAAGACGGCATCGACTGGCAATTCCAGCGCGCCGGGCACCGGGCAGGGTTCCCGCGCGCCGGGCATCGGCCTCGGCCTGATGGACATTACGTCCGACATCCGCCAGCAGATGAACCTCCCCGAGACCGAGCACGGCGCCGTGGTTGCCAGCGTCAATCCCGACAAACCGGCAGCGGCTGCCGGCATCCAGCCGGGAGATGTCATCGTCGCCGTCAACCAGGCCCCGGTGAAGAGCGCGAAGCAGGTGACCCAAGCGATTGCCCAAGCCGGCAAATCCGGACGCAAGTCAGTGCTGCTTCTGGTGGAGCGTGGCGACACGCAGATCTATGTCGCCGTCCCGTTCGCCAATGGCTGACAGGTAACACCTGCATGGCGGGCTTGGATGAGTCCTCCGTGCGGGGTTCTATCAGCTATAACTTGCGCAGCGCCACTTCCTCGACCAGGTGGTCGGCGCCCTTGCGCAGGATCAAGTCGGCGCGGGCGCGCGTCGGCAGGATGTTTTCGCGCAGGTTCTTCAGGTTGATGTTGGTCCACAGGCCCTCGGCGATTGCCTTGGCCGCATCCTCCGACAGCTGCGAATAGCGGTGGAAGAAGGAGTCCGGATTGCGGAAGGCGGTCTCGCGCAGCCGCATGAAGCGGGAAATATACCAGTTGTGGATCAGCTTCTCGTCGGCATCGATATAGATGGCGAAGTCGAAGAAGTCCGATAGGAAGGGCACGATCTTGCCGTCCTGCGGCAGCTTGCCCGGCTGCAGCACGTTGATGCCTTCGAAGATCAGGATGTCGGGCCGGTCGATGGTGACGAACTCGCCGGGGATGACGTCATAGGTGAGATGCGAATAGACCGGCGCGCGGACATCGGGCAACGCCGACTTGATGCCCGACAGGAAACGCAGCAGCGCGCCGACATCGTAGCTGTCGGGGAAACCCTTGCGCTCCATCAGGTTTTCGCGGCGCAGCACCTCGTTGGGCAGCAGGAAGCCGTCCGTGGTGATGAGGTCGACCTTGGGGCTCGACGGCCATCGCGCCAGCAATTCCTTCAGCACGCGCGCCGTGGTCGATTTGCCGACCGCGACCGAACCGGCGATGCCGATGATGAACGGCGTCTTGACGACATCGACGGCATTGAAAAAGGCCTGGCGCTGCCGGAACAGAAGCTGGCTTGCCTCGACATGCGCCGACAAAAGCCGCGATAGCGACAGATAGATTCGCTTGACCTCTTCGAGGTCGACCGGGTCGTTGAGCGACCGCAGGCGGCGGAACTCGTCCTCGCTCAGCGTCAGCGGCGTGTCGGCGCGGAATTGCGACCATTGCTCGGCCGAGAAGAAGCGAAACGGGGAATATTTCTCGGTTGGCGCGAGCTGATCCATCGAGATACCTGCCCTCCCTCCCGATCAGCCCTTGGGCCGTGACGCCTTCTCGGCGATGCCCGAACGCCCGGTGCGGCTTTCGAGTTCCTCGAGCACGTCGTTCAGCGGAACGCCTGCTATGCCGAGAACGACCAGCCAATGATATATAAGATCCGCACTTTCCGAAACGAGGCCCTGTTTGTCGCCCTTGACGGCGGCGATGACCGTCTCGACCGCCTCCTCGCCGAGCTTCTGCGCCGCCTTGTCCATGCCGCGCGCGAACAGTTTGGCCGTCCACGAGTCCGGATCGCCGGAATGGGCGCGGTCGCTGACGATTTTTTCCAGGTCGGAGAGCGAAAACTCGGCCATGCCAGTCTATCTTCTTGTTTAAGCCTGATCTTTTCCGAAAGCCGGTTCAAGGAACATGCTCTAGGACCTGTTGCCCAGCGAGTCCAGCCGCATCGGCAGGCCGGCCTCGGCCATATGCGCCTTGGCTTGCGCGATCGTGTAGGTGCCGAAATGGAAGATGGAGGCCGCCAGAACCGCGCCGGCATGGCCGTCACGAATGCCTTCGACTAGGTGGTCGAGCGTGCCGACGCCACCCGAGGCGATGACCGGCGCGCGCACCGCGTCCGATACCGCCCGGGTCAGCGCGATGTCGTAGCCGGCCTTGGTGCCGTCGCGGTCCATCGAGGTCAACAGGATCTCGCCGGCGCCGCGATCGACCATCCGGCGCGCGAATTCGACGGCGTCGATGCCGGTCTTCTCGCGTCCGCCGTGGGTGAAGATCTCCCAGCGGTCGGCCTCACCGGGGCCGGACACTTTCTTGGCATCGATGGCGACGACGATGCATTGGTTGCCGAACTTGTCGGCGGCTTCGGCGACGAAATCCGGGTTCTTCACCGCGGCCGTGTTGATCGACACCTTGTCGGCGCCGGCCAGCAGCAATTTCCTGATGTCTGCAACCTGGCGCACGCCGCCGCCGACGGTCAGCGGCATGAAACATTGTTCGGCGGTGCGGGCGATGACGTCGAAGATGGTCGCGCGATTCTCCGACGAAGCGGTGATGTCGAGAAAGCAGAGCTCGTCGGCGCCGGCGGCATCATAGGCCTTGGCTGCCTCCACCGGATCGCCGGCGTCGATGAGATCGACGAAATTGACGCCCTTGACGACACGGCCGTCCTTGACGTCGAGGCAAGGGATGACGCGGGCTTTCAGCATCAGCGGCCCTCTATCGTGGCAAGCAGATCGTTGAGCAGCTGGCCGACCAGCGGCGGCACATCGGCCTGGGCATCGAAAGCCGGATCGTAAGCGGAAACGGTGATGCCGATGATCGGCACCGCAAGCGCCATGGCGCAGACCGCGTCGCGCAGCTGCTCCGGGTTCGGCCCGCCAGGGGTGGCGTAGCGATTGGCCTGCAGCTCATTGGGATCATGCACGTCGAGATCGAGATGCATGTGCACGCTGTTGGCGCCGGCTGCCCTCAGTTTTTCCGTCGCTTGCGCCACGCCGGGACATTCCGTCCGGATGACCGGCAATGTTTCGAGAAGTTTCTCCTCCGCCGGATCGAGATCGCGGGCGTTGACGAGCACGCAGCGCGCGGGATCGATCGGCTTGAATCCGGGAATGGCCGCCGCCATCGGGCGCCAGCACAGGCCAAGCACCGTCGACAGCGCCATGCCGTCGAGAAAACCGTATACGGACGTCTCGGGCGTGTTGAGGTCGCCATGCTGGTCGGCCCAGATGATCGCATCGGCGCCTTCGCCGGCGACCGCGCCGGCACTGGTCAGGCAGTTTCCGGCCAGCACGATGGGAAACCGCCCCCTGTCGCGGGCGATGCGGACCTCGCCCGAGACGGCGTTGCAGACGGCAAAACCCGTGGCGATCTCGCGCCCCTGGTCGGCGCCAACCCTGCCGATATCCTCGACCGTGACGTCATGGCCGGCAAGGGTCAGGGCATCGACGAGCCCGCCCGATATCAACGCGTCGGGCCCCTGGCCCATGCCGCCGTGATAGTGGCCGCTGTCATAGGAGGCCAGGATGAGCGAGACCTTCACGACCGCGCCTCCGCCACCGGCCGGCCCTGCAGGATCGCCAGCGCCTCGGCGGGATCGATGCGGCCATCATAGAGGGCGCGGCCCGAGATCGCGCCTTCGAGTTTTCGCGCGTCGGGCATGGTCATGCGCACGATGTCGGCGATCGAAGCCAGCCCGCCCGAAGCGATGACCGGGATCGACACGGCCTCGGCGAGGTCGATGGTGGCGTCCCAGTTGATGCCGGTCAGCACGCCGTCGCGGTCGATGTCGGTGTAGATGATGGCGGCGACGCCCGCACCTTCGAATTTCCTGGCCAGTTCGATGACGCCCAGGCTCGAGGCCTCGGCCCAGCCTTCGACCGCCACCTTGCCGCCCTTGGCGTCGATGCCGACGGCGACCTTGCCCGGAAACGCCTTGCAGGCCTGCCTGACCAGATCGGGATCGCGTACCGCCACCGTGCCGAGGATGACGCGGGCCAGTCCACGGTCGAGCCAATCCTCGATCTGCTCCAGCGTGCGGATGCCGCCGCCGAGCTGCACCGGGTTCTTCGTCGCCTTCAGGATGGCGCCGACCGCGGCGCTGTTGACGCTCTGGCCCTGGAAAGCGCCGTTGAGGTCGACGACATGCAGCCATTCGAAGCCCTGCTCCTCGAAGGCTTTGGCCTGCGCGGCCGGATCGTCATTGTAGATCGTCGCGGTCGCCATGTCGCCGTGCTTGAGGCGCACGCACTGGCCGTCCTTCAGGTCGATGGCTGGAAACAGGATCATATTTTCAGGCGCCTTCAACGATGACGAAATGACCTGATGAGGCGGCAAGCCGGAATTTGGAGGCATGCTGATATTCAGGCGAATGATAGCATTCGACCGCCTTGTCGAAAGACTCGAACTCGACCAGCACATGGCGGTTGCCGGTAGGTCCTTCCGGATTTTCGTGGCGGCCGGCCCGCACGGCGAATTTCGCCCCATACTTCGCGAACGCCATCGCGTTCGCCTCGATGTACTGTTTGTACAGTTCGGGGTCGCGGACATCGATCATCGCCATCCAGTAGCCCTTCTTGCTCATGGTGTTCAGGGCCTCCAGCGCAGGAAATTGGTGATCAGCGCCAGGCCCAGCGCCTGGCTCTTCTCCGGATGGAACTGCGTGCCGGCGAGATTGTCGCGGGTGACCGCGGCCGTCACCGGGCCGCCATAGTCGGCGACCGCAAGGACTTCATCCGGCTTTTTTGCATCGAGATGGTAGGAGTGGACGAAATAGGCATGCAGGCCCGTCGCGCCGGTCGGAATGCCGGAAAACAGCGGGTGCCGACGCCGCAGTTCGATCGTGTTCCAGCCGATCTGCGGGATCTTCAGCGCCGGATCGGAAGGCGTGATCTCCTTGACGTCGCCCGATATCCAGCCGAAGCCGTTGGTGACGGTCTTTTCGAGACCGCGCTCAGACATCAGCTGCATGCCGACGCAAATGCCCAGGAAAGGCCGGCCCTTGGCGATGGCGACGTCCTCGATCGCGTGCCACATGCCCTCGACGGCGCGCAGCCCGGCCGCGCAGTCGGCATAGGCGCCGACGCCGGGCAGGACGATGCGATCCGCGGTGCGCACGCGGTCGGCGTCGGCCGTCAGGTCGATCTCGGCCGCGATGCCGGCTTCACGCGCGGCGCGCTCGAAAGCCTTGGTGGCCGAGCGCAGATTGCCCGAACCGTAATCGATGATCGCAACCCGCATCTCAGCGCCATCCTGGAATGTGGGTCAGCCCTAGCGCCATGCCGGGCTGCGCCGGGCGCGCCAGAGCGGCATCGGGAACGATGCGCGGCGCGGGCTCATCCGAAAGCCCTTCGGCTTCCAGGGCATAGCGGATGTCGGCGTCCCCGAGCCAGCCAGCCTCGACGACGCCCCATTCATGCCAGCCGCGGCGGCGCAGCGCCGCGATGCGCAATCCCTGGCCCTCCAGCCCGATATAGAGCGAGACGAGCAGCGACAGCAGCGAGCCGGCGACACCGAGGCCAAGTTTCTGGCCAAACATCGAAAGCACGCCCATGACGACGAAGGCGAGCGCCGCTTCGACCCACAGCCGGTGCCAGGCAAGCCACAGCGGCGGCACCAGCAGGCCGAGCCAGGTGAAGCCGTCGCGGACCAGCGTCGTCATGTCGACTTTCTCGCTGCGGCCAGGTGGCTCCATCACGACATAGGCGGTCATGAGGCTATCCCTTCAAAGAACCCTTGGTGGAGGGAACCGCGCCAGGCTGGCGCGGATCAAGCTCGAGCGCGGCGCGCAACGCGCGCGCCACCGCCTTGAAGCAGGTCTCGGCTATATGATGGTTGTTGGCGCCATAATGGTTGGTGACATGCAGCGTGATGCCGCCGTTCTGCGCCAGCGCCTGGAAGAATTCACGCACCAGTTCGGTGTCGAAGGTGCCGATCTTGGGCGACGAGAACGAAACGTTCCAGACCAGGAAGGGGCGGCCCGACACGTCGATCGCCGCACGCGTCAGCGTCTCGTCCATGGCAAGGTCGATCGAGGCGTAGCGCATGATGCCGCGCCGCTCGCCCAGCGCCTTGGTCAGGGCCTGGCCGAGCGCAATGCCGGTGTCCTCGACCGTGTGGTGGTCGTCTATGTGCAGGTCGCCCTTGGCCTTGACGGTCATGTCGATCAGCGAATGGCGGGCAAGCTGGTCCAGCATATGGTCGAAGAAACCGACGCCGGTGGCGATGTCCGATTTGCCGGAGCCGTCGACGTGGATCGACACCGAAATGTCGGTTTCCGCGGTCTTGCGGCTTGCATCGGCGGAACGAGGCGCCATCACTCTATCCTTGTGCCAGTGGTTCAGATCGTGACCGGTTCACGGCCCTCGAGCGCTCGCGGGCTTGAAAACGAGAGCCTTCTAGCAGCATGATCCGGCGATTGCCAGTTGCGATCCCGGCCGCTATCGAGCGGTTTGCAATCATTGGCCCCGTGCATACATATGGCCGATCAAAGTTACTCGTACCGCGCCAATCGCCTTTTTGGGATGGCGCTGCTCGGAGCCAGGAAATGTCTGATAATCTGACCATGCACGCCACGACGATCGTGACGGTGCGCAAGGGCAACAAGGTGGTGATCGCCGGCGACGGCCAGGTCAGCCTTGGCCAGACCATCATGAAAGGCAATGCCCGCAAAGTGCGCCGCATCGGCAAGGGCGACAATGTGATCGCCGGCTTCGCCGGTGCCACCGCCGACGCCTTCACGCTTTTGGAACGCCTCGAAGCCAAGCTCGAACAATATCCTGATCAACTCACCCGCGCGTGCGTCGAGCTCGCCAAGGACTGGCGCACCGACCGCTATCTGCGCCGGCTGGAGGCGATGATGCTGGTTGCCGACAAGTCGGTCTCGCTGGCGCTGACCGGCAATGGCGACGTGCTGGAGCCCGAACATGGCGTCATGGCCATCGGTTCGGGCGGCAATTACGCTCTGGCCGCGGCGCGCGCGCTGATGGACACCGACAAGGACGCCGAGGAGATCGCCCGCAAGGCGATGCAGATCGCCTCCGACATCTGCGTCTACACCAACAACAATTTCGTTGTCGAAACGCTCGATGCCGGCTGAACCAGTCGCACCCTACGATTTTCGGCCGGTGACCAAAAAAGACCTGCCGATGATCGCAGGCTGGCTGGCCGAGCCGCATGTTGCAGAGTGGTGGGACGATCCCGAGGCGGAAATCGCGGAGATTGCCGATCATATAGACTCGATTTCCGTCGAGCCGCTGATCGTCGAGCTCGACGGAAAGCCGATCGCCTATCTCCAAAGCTACGACCCGCATCTGGAAGACGGCCATCCCTATGCGGATCAGCCGTTCGGCACGCTCGGCATCGATCTCTCGATCGGCCGGCCGGAGCTGATCGGCATCGGTCACGGCTCGGCGATCGTGCGCCAGTTCGTCGAAGACCTGTTCGAGGAGGGCGTGCCGCGCGTCATCATCGATCCCGACCCTGCCAACATCAGGGCCATCCGCGCCTATGAAAAAGCCGGATTTCGGGCCATTGATCGCAGGCAGTCGATTTATGGTGACGTCGTGCTGATGGCGATCGATGCCGAAGACGCGCAAGAGGGGTAATCCGGGGCATGGTCACATCGAGCGAGGACAAGAGCCTTTCCGCTTACGAGGATAGCTGGCGGATGGGGCTGCTGATCGTCGCCGGCCTGCTTGTCGCCCAGGCCGTCACGCTCTACCTGATGGGCCATCCGCCGATCTGTACCTGCGGCTATGTCAAGCTGTGGCATGGCGTGGTGAACAGTTCGGAGAATTCCCAGCACATTTCGGACTGGTACACCTTCTCGCACATCATCCACGGTTTCCTGTTCTATGCGCTGGCGCGGTTTCTGTTCCCGCGCTCGCCGATCGGCTTGCGGCTGGCATTCGCCGTCCTCGTCGAGGGCGGATGGGAAATCCTCGAAAACAGCCCGTTCATCATCGAGCGCTACCGCGCCGGCACCATTTCGCTCGATTATTACGGCGACAGCATCATCAATTCGGTGTCCGACACACTGGCCATGGTGCTGGGATTTGTCATGGCGCGCAGGCTACCTATATGGGTGATCGTCAGCCTCGCCATTCTCTTCGAACTGGGCACCGGCTACCTCATCCGGGACAACCTTACACTCAACGTGATCATGCTGCTGCATCCGTTCGAGACCATCAAGCAGTGGCAAAGTGGAATTTAGCGATATGAGCACATTTTCTCCCCGCGAAATCGTTTCGGAACTCGACCGCTTCATCATCGGCCAGAAGGACGCCAAGCGCGCCGTGGCCATCGCCTTGCGCAACCGCTGGCGGCGCCAGCAGCTCGAAGGCCAGATGCGCGAAGAGGTGATGCCGAAGAACATCCTGATGATCGGCCCGACCGGCGTCGGCAAGACCGAGATTTCGCGCCGACTGGCGCGGCTCGCCGGCGCGCCGTTCGTCAAGGTCGAGGCGACCAAATTCACCGAGGTCGGCTATGTCGGCCGCGATGTCGAGCAGATCATCCGCGACCTGGTCGAGATTGCCATCGGCCTGATGCGTGAGAAGATGCGCGAGGACGTCAAGGCACGCGCCCATGTCAACGCCGAGGAACGCGTTCTGGAAGCCTTGGTCGGCAAGACGGCGAGCCCAGCGACGCGCGACTCATTCCGCAAGAAGCTGCGCGAGGGTGAGCTCGACGACAAGGAAATCGAAATCGAGGTGGCCGACACCGGCAATGGCGGCATGCCCGGTTTCGAGATTCCCGGCATGCCTGGCGCCAATATCGGCGTTCTCAACATCAACGACATGCTGTCTAAGGCGATGGGCGGCAAGAAGACCAAGCTGCGCAAGACCACGGTGAAGGAATCCTACGACCTGCTGGTCGGCGACGAGTCCGACAAGCTGCTCGACCAGGACGAGGTGGTGCGCCGGGCGCTCGACGCGACGGAGAATGACGGCATCGTCTTCCTCGACGAGATCGACAAGATCGCCGCCCGGTCGGACATTTCGGGCGGGCCTTCGCGAGAAGGCGTGCAGCGCGACCTGCTGCCGCTGGTCGAGGGCACGACGGTGGCGACCAAATACGGGCCGGTGAAGACGGACCATATCCTGTTCATCGCTTCCGGTGCCTTCCATGTCTCCAAGCCGTCCGATCTGTTGCCGGAACTGCAGGGCCGCCTGCCGATCCGCGTCGAGCTGCGCGCGCTGGAGAAGGAGGACTTCGTCCGCATCCTGACCGAGACCGAGGCGAGCCTGATCAAGCAGTATATCGCGCTGATGAAGACCGAAGGCGTCGAGCTGACGTTCACCGACGACGCCATCGATTCGCTCGCCGGCGTCGCCGTCGATCTCAACGCCAGCATCGAGAACATCGGCGCCCGGCGGCTGCAGACGGTGATGGAGCGGGTGCTGGACGACATTTCCTATGATGCGCCCGACCGCAACGGCACGGCCGTCACCATCGACGCCGCCTATGTCCAGAAGCATGTCGGCGACCTCTCCAGAAACACGGATCTGTCGCGGTTCATCCTTTGAACGAGGGGGCCGGAGCAGTCCGGCGCGGTCATGCAATAGGTTCCGGCAGGAGCCATGTGTGGCCAGATGGTACCATCTGGCCACCTTTCGTCTCGCCGGATGATGGGGCGCTCTCGACTCGACCAAGTGCTTTACCTAGTTTGCGCGGCAATTCTCTAGAGCGGTTCAGCGTTTGATAGATCGCCGACCCGCTCTAGCTCTTTGTTTTCACGCAATTCCGGACGGAAAACCGTTACACACTTTTCCTGGAATTGCTCTAGGCGGCGGCGCATGAAAAAACTCATCCTGATCATTCTCGGCTTCACGCTGGCGGCGACGCTGTTCGCCGCCGACGCGGCGACATTGGTGCCGGCGGGAAACCGCAATGCCGAGCAGCCCGACATTCCCGGCGCCTCCAGCCGCCGCACGCAGGCGACCAACACCACCTTCCAGGCGAAGTACCGCAAGGTCTATGCCCTGCTGCAGAACGACGCCGATCTGCGCGCCAAGATCAGGAAGGCGGCCAGCGCCTATGGCATAGACCCCATGCACATCGTCGGCGCCATCGTCGGCGAGCACACCTACAATGTCGACGCCTATGACCGGCTGCAGACCTACTACGTCAAGGCGATCTCCTACCTGTCGAGCAAGCTGTCCTTCGCCTATGACGGCGAGGATGTTAGCGATTTCGTGCAGCGGCCGGAATTCAAGAAATGCGCCGCCATTTCGGACAGCTACGATCTGTGGGAATGCCGCGAGCAGGTCTGGAACCATTCGTTTCGGGGCAAGACCGTCGGCGGCGAGGATTTCCCCGACAACCGTTTCGGCGCCACCTTCTTCCAGCCCTACTATGCCGGTCAGACCTTCGGCCTCGGCCAGCTCAACCCGCTGACCGCCTTGCAGATGAGCGACCTCGTGCACAAGGTGTCCGGTCTGCCGGAACTCGACGTCTCCGATCCCAATTCGGTCTACAAGACCATCATGGATCCGGACCTGACGCTGCCCTATGTCGCGGCGACGATCAGGAAATCGATCGACGCCTACAAGAGCATCGCCGGCTTCGACATATCGGGCAATCCGGGGCTGACCGCCACCCTCTACAATGTCGGCAATCCCGAGCAGCGCGCCTATGCACTGAAGGCGGAGAACGAGAAGCGCCGCGCCGCCGGCGAGCCGGAAAAGCTGCCGGAAGAGAACTATTACGGCTGGCTGGTCAACGACAAGCTGGCGGAGCTGAAGGCGCTGTTCTAGCGGCTCAGGCGCGCTGGCATTAATTCGTCGACACCTGCGCCGCCCCTCATTGTCCTGCCGGACATTTCTCCCCGTTTAGTGACGGGGAGAAAGATGCCGTTATCAATGATTTCGCCAATTATTTGGTCGTCCGTGAACAATGAAGTGGGTCAGGCTGCGCTGGATCTGGGGCGGCTTTGGAGTGCTGTGATGAGAAGCCGCA
>NZ_JAIUGW010000047.1:0-12531 GCF_020164795.1 Mesorhizobium sp. ES1-3 | reverse complement strand
TGGACGACGCCGAGCCCGACGTGCTGGCCTACATGACCTTCCCGAAGGAACATCGCGCCAAGCTCCACTCGACGAATCCGATCGAGCGCCTCAACGGCGAGATCAAGCGGCGCACCGAGGTCGTCGGAATCTTCCCGAACGACGATGCGATCGTGCGCCTCGTCGGCGCAATCCTGCTCGAACAGAACGATGAATGGGCAGTGCAGCGGGCCAGATATATGACCCTGGAAACGATCAGCCAGATGAGCGATGATCCCCTGATCAGCCTGCCAGCCGTGGCGCGCTGATCAGCCCGGCCCATGCCGGAGAGCACGGCGACCAATGCCGCCAGCTACACCACCCAGAGGGACACGATCGAAAGAGGCGGCAACGCAACAGGCTGATGGACGATCTCAAGCGCGATCGTGATTTGCACAGCAGACACCAATTTGCGAGATATCGTCAGCCGCGATCACTAGGGTTTCCCTTACCAAGGTCTCGCCGCGCGCGCATCCTTGTCGATTTTTTTGAAGCTCTCTTTACATCGTCCGCTTTGATTTTCGCGTCCGGCTGAGCGCCCCGTCGATTTGCTCGTTGGTCTGATCGTCTGCCTGCAAGCTATTCCTCCCCATCCTGTCTTGCGCGAAGTCTGACTCTGTGAACTTTCCGGCCGTCGTCTTTTGTTCTGCCGTCGCTCGTCTCCAAAGCGAATTCGTGCTACCGAAAAGGGTTCCGAATGCAGATCGTCAACCCGCCGGTGGATCGGGTGACATGAACTGGCGGCTGGGCCGTTCCAACACCGCGCCTGATCGCTCCGTCAAGGTGCCATCCGCACTCGCCAAGCCTGTCCAACCTGGACCAAATCCGCCCGGGGCGAACGCTGACCGGCGTGCATCACGTCGAGCCAATGCATGAAATCGAACTGGCCAAATATTACCTTGCGAGGCCATGGCGGATCAGACGCACCCCCTAATCATGCCCAATCATCTGGCGAGCAACACCAAGCCCTCCATCCACCTTCTCCCCAACGGGACTCACCAAGCCTCGAAGTTTTCGATTCCTGGAACCCTCAGGGTTAAGAGCAGTTAGTGCGCTGAGTGAGCGAACAATTATACGGGCAGCAAAATGTTGGAGCCGCAAGCTAAGATCGCCGAACTCGATCGGCAGATCGAGTTCGTCGCAGGCCGGCTCGAAAGCATCAGAGCTGTCATGGAGACGTTAATTCGGGATGGGCGCAGGTACGAGCAAACTTGGCAATCGCTGAGTAGGATGATGGGAAGTCTCGCCAGGCTTCGCCAGGCGCGGGAACAAGCGTCCACCAGCAACTTGCGACGGGAAAGCCGTTCAATTTCAGCATGCTCCGCTTTCCCCAAATCGGTGACGGCGTCGGGGAGGTTGGTTCGCATCAAAGCAGGTTGGCGTCTCTTCGGTGCCAACGCATCCTCCAGAGATTGCTATCTTGTCCATGCCGGCCTGGTATGCTTGTGCCGCCAGTGCAGTGAAAAGTGCTGGCTTGAGATTGCGATGGCCGGACCCGGAAACTTCGTAGGATTCTGGCCGCTTCTTGGTATCGCAAGGAGCCCGTTTTCGGCGGTTGCCCTGACGGACTGTGATGTCATTCAAATGCCGGTCGCAGTCGTGCAATCGCTCTGCGACGCAGATCCGAGTCTCCAGCGCTGTGTTCTTGCTCAACTTTTCGACCGCGCGTCCGAGCTTCTAATTTTGGCGGCGTGCAACGCTGAACATACCCTGCCCCAGCGGGTTGCCCGCTGGTTGTTGATGGCGTCGATGCGGATCGATGCGGACAGTCTGCGGATGACGCATCGCGTGCTCGCTTTTTTGATGGGTGTCCGACGAGCTTCCGTAACGCTCGCCTTGCATCAGCTGGTGGCAGTTCGGGCAATACGGACAAGACGCGGTCGCATTGAGATTCTTGATAGACGGCGACTGGAGAGTTGCTCGTGCGGCTGCGAACGGGAGTTGCCCCGTCGAGTTGATTGATGAATCCCGAGCCTCCGCGCTTGAGCTGCTGCTCAGGTCAAGCCCAGCCCGACATGAGAGCCAAACGTATGCGGGCATGCGCGTCGTGCGGCCTGTTCAAAAGGCATTCTCGGTTCTGTAGGCGGCTAATCCGATGGCGGCGATGCGCCGCCATCGGATCGGAATGCTGCTGACATGGCCGCTACTTGTTGGTGCTTGAGCCTGAGTTCTGGGTGTTTTTGTTGCTGTTGATAGACGAGGTTGTCCCTGCTCCGGGTGGGTTGATCAGCATCAACACATCATTGCCATCCTCGGTCTGCGCCTTGACAAGAAAAGCAGTGTCGAGCACCTGCACCTGTTTGAAGCCGGCATTGGAAAGTTGTGTTTTCAACTTTTCAGCAGAGACGGGTTGCTGGCTGCTTCCGGTCTGGGTGTCACTCGACTGCGCGAAGGCTGGCAGCGCGAAGACTACCATGGCCAGCGAAAGAATAATGCCTTTCATCTTTGTTCTCCTTTGGTTTGCATTCGAGGTTCTTGATAGGCTCCGTCCCCAGCCAAAAACTGGCGGCGGCGGACGCGTAGCCCTTGGGCTACGCTGCTGTCGATGCACCTTCGTGCCACTCGCCGGCTCCGGCGAAGACTTGTCGAGGCCGAGTGGCTTCAGTGTTCCAGATCGGCCGTCCAAAGCACGGGCGATCACGGTGACACAGCGACAGCCAGCCAACACCGTGAATCGGTTCGTGTTCCCGGAAAACTGAATCTACTCTGGCGAGGATCGTGATCTACTTTGACTTGAGGGTGTGACATTGCGTTTTCCCTGCCGGTGCCGGACGGGCGTCGTGGCGCTCCCGAGAATCAACATGGGCCTGCCAAGAGCCAGAGAACCGCGGGTTTTTGGGCCCAGTTTGACGTGACGGGGAGCACAGATCTGCTGCTGACGAGCATGGCGGCAGAACCTTGTCGTCTCCTGCTCGCGCAATCCCCTGAATCGCTCGCTCCACGCCCCGCGAGCCCTGTTCAGATGGTGGATCTATCGGTTCGGTACGGCAGCGGACCAATATTGTCCCAGACGGCGGGTGAAAGGCAAACACATCGCCCTGGAGGTGGGTAATTCACGTCGAATGTGCGCTAGACGCCGCGGCTGTATTACACCGAGCCCTAGCATCGCGATAACGGCCAGTTTGTTCACAACGTCGCCGACTGACCTGAGCCCCACAGGAATTCCTCAGTCCGACAGCCCTTCGATCGTGCTGAACCGCCCATTGCTTTATTGTCAGTGTGTCGGACGCGAGTACTGGGTGGTAGAATCTGGCAAGGATCGCACCAGAGCAGCTCGTTCTGCTCGCATGAAGGCTCTGAGGGTCTGTTCCCGGCAGCCTCGCTCGGAAAATTGCCGTTCACCTCATTTCTCGGAACAAGGCCGCTCCCTCGCAGTTAGGGAACGAGAGAGAGAAAAACATGGATCGTGGAATTGCCGTTGGTCTGGTTATCGCTGTGGCCGTTGTGGTGGTGCTCCTAGTCATCAGTTCCGCCGGAGTCTTCACCGCGTCGAACGAAACTGCACCGCACGCACTGGACCAGAAGCCATAGCCGAAGCGGGAGCAGCTTCGTTTGCCATTCTTGGCAACCACCCGTGCGCCCTTCGCAGACAATGCCGTGAAACCGCGACACCACGAGTCTCCAGTCAGGGAGCGCCAGGATGTATCGCCTTGTCCTTTCGATAATCGTCTTACTCACAGGATTCATTCTGGCCGCGGGAGGCGTGTGGCTCGCTGCACTGGGCGGGTCATGGTTCTACATTTTGCTCGGCGCGCTGCTTGCGGCGTCGGGCGCGTTGCTTGCCATGCGCAACGCTGTCGGACTTAGTCTCTACGGTCTGACGATCCTGATAACGCTCATCTGGGCCGTTTGGGAAGTGGGCCTCGACTGGTGGGCTCTGGCGCCGCGCGGCGGCCTGCTGCTGGTCCTTGCCGTCTTGCTGCTCCTGCCCCCAATGGTCCGGTCGCTTCGCCGGCCGGGCGATCCGCGCATCGGCTACGAAGCCAACAGCGCCATCCTGGCCGGCGCAATCGTCGTTGCCGTCGCCGTGGGAATCTTTTCGATGTTCCGCAGTCCACACGACCTGGCGGGTGCATTCCGGCAGGATCGAATGGCGGCAGCGGAGACGCTCAGCGACGTCCCGGCCGGTCAATGGGCCGCCTACGGTCGAACGCAAATGGGACGGCGCTATTCGCCGCTGGCCCAGATTACGCCGGAAAATGTCGGGCGGCTGCAGGTGGCGTGGACCTATCACACGGGCCAGGTCCGTGGCAAAAACGACCCTCACGAGACTACTTACGAAGTGACGCCGCTGATGGTGAACAACACGGTCTACATCTGCACGCCCTTCAGCACCGTGATCGCACTGGACCCCGTCACGGGTAAGGAAAAATGGCGGTTCAACCCGAAGCTGAAGCAGCCTCCCAGGCAGACGACACAGCACATGACCTGCCGCGGCGTCTCGTACCAGCAGACATCGCCCGGCGATGTCCCACCGGAAGTTACTCTGGCCGGCAATACCGGGGCCGTCCCGGAAGACGAAACGGCCGCGTTGAAACAAAGCGACGACGAGGTCACCACCCAGGCTGCAGGGGTTCCGCAGAACGTGGTCACCGGACAGGCCCAGCCAAACACGCCAAATCCGGTCGTCGATCGCGATCAGCCTCCGGCCCGCGTGACATTGGGGCCGGAGTGCATGAAGCGACTGTTCGTGCCGACCTCCGACGGCCGGCTGATTGCCATCAGCGCCGATACCGGCAAGATCTGCCCCGGCTTCGGCGGCGCGGATGGAACCGTCAACCTGTGGGCCAACATGCCGAACGTGACGCCGGGGTCGTTTTATTCGACCTCGCCACCAGTCGTGACCAAGAAACTCGTGATTGTGGCCGGAGCGGTCAACGACAATGCCGCAACGACTTCCCCGTCGGGGGTGATCCGGGCTTTCGATGCCTATACCGGGGCGCTGGTGTGGAACTTCGACAGCAAGAATCCCGACTCGACCGAACCGATCCCGAACGGGCAAACCTATTCCAACAATGCGCCGAACTCGTGGAGTGTGGCCAGCTACGATCCCCGGCTTGGGCTTGTTTATTTTCCCATGGGAAACGAATCGCCGGATCAATACGGAGCGCAGCGCGGTGCGAACACGGAGCGGTTCTCCTCCTCGATTCTGGCGCTGCATGCCGACACCGGAAAGGTGGCGTGGGTCTTCCAGACGGTGCACCACGACCTGTGGGACTACGATGTGCCCGCTCAGCCCAGCCTGGTCGATCTGCGCATCGGCGGGCAAGAGGTTCCCGCTCTCGTGGCGCCAACCAAACAGGGCGAGATCTTTGTGCTGAACCGGGCGACGGGCGAGCCCGTTCTACCGGTGGAGGAACAGGGCGCGCCGCAAGGCGCGGTGAAAGGCGACCACACGGCGCCAACCCAGCCGCACTCGGCCGTTTCCTTCCGGCCCGAGAAACTCACCGAAGCGGACATGTGGGGGGCAACCCCTTTCGACCAACTTTACTGCCGAATTCGCTTCCACCAGCTACGTTATGAAGGCATTTTCACACCGCCTTCGCTACAGGGCAGCATTGTGTACGCGGGGAATTTCGGCACTTTCAATTGGGGTGCCGTAGCGGTCGACCCCAACCGCGACATCATGTTCGGCATGCCTGTCTATCTGGCGTTCACCTCTCGGCTTGTGCCTCGCCCGGACGATACCACGCGCGTCGTTTCGAAAGAGGGCGATCCAATCTTCAACGAGAATTTCGGCGCACCCTACGCCGCTAAAATGGGGCCGTTCTATTCGCCTCTGGCCCTGCCTTGCCAACAGCCGCCTTGGGGGTACGTCGCGGGCGTCGACCTGACGACAGGTAGAACCGTTTACCGCCACGTGAACGGTACCGTGCGCGACCTTTCCGCGGTCGGGCTGCCGTTCAAGATGGGCGTACCAGGGATAGGCGGGCCTATCGTGACGGCAGGCGGAGTCGCCTTCCTGAGCGGAACGCTTGATTACTATGTTCGCGGCTACAACCTGCAAACTGGCGAGCAGATATGGCGTGACCGCCTGCCGGCCGGCGGCCAGGCGACGCCGTCCACCTACCAGGGCGCCGATGGCCGGCAGTACCTGCTGGTCGTTGCCGGCGGACATGGATCCACCGGCACAAAGGCGGGGGATTCGATCATCGCGTACGCCCTGCCGCGCTAGGCCGGCCGTCGGACACGGCCTGGCCTGCCCTCCCGGATCGACAGCCGCCGCCGAGATCGACGCCGTCTCGGCGATGATGGACTGGCAGCCCATGGCGACAGGATAGATCCTTCCCGTCCACGGGATTCCACGCCGCGCCTTATCGTCTGATGTCGGGGATGAGCGCGACGCCTGGTCGCGCATGATCGCCGGCTACGCCATTGGCCGATCGATCGATGCGCGGCTGACGATGGCAGCCTTGTAGGCGGCCATTGAACGGCGCCAGCCGCCGTCCGGCTGCATTCATCATTCCGATCGGGGCTCCCAATACGCCGCGCAGATTTACCGCGAAGCGCTGGAAACAAACGGCCTGACGGGCTCGATGGGCCGCAGAGGCAATCCTTAGGACAACGCCAAGGCGGAGAGCTTCATGAAGACACTGAAGGTCGAGGCGGTCTACCCGATGGCCTTCGAAACCTTCGACGACGTCATAGATCACCTTCCCCGCTTCATCGAGGAGGTCTACAACAAACTCAGACTCCATTCGGCGCACGGATATCTGAGCCCGCAGCAGTTCGAGGATCAACACATCCGGCGGACTGGCAAATCAGCAGCCTGATATCTGTCCACCCTCAGGGGCGCACTCCAGATTGGCGTCCAATTTTGACCCCCTTATAGAATGCGCGGCGGTCAGCGTTCGCCCGGGCGGAGCTGGTCAGGGTTGCGCAGCCCGGGGGAAGGCGGATGACGCTTGGCAGGTGATCAGGCGCGGTTCTTGAAGCGCCAGGATTGGTCCGGTCTCGATGATCTCGCAATGATGGGTGAGACGGTCGAGCAGCGCTGTCGTCATCTTGGCGTCGCCGAAGACGGCGGGCCATTCGCCGAACGCCAGGTTGGTGGTGACGATGATCGAGGTCCGTTCATAGAGCCTGCTGATCAGGTGGAAGAGCAATTGCCCGCCGGCCTGGGCGAAGGGCAGATAGCCGAGTTCATCGAAGACGACGAAGTCGAGCCGAGTAAGATGATCGGCAATGCGGCCCTGCTTGCCGCCGCGGTGCTCGGTCTCGAGCCGGTTGACGAGATCGACGACGTTGAAGAAGTGACCGCGCGAGCCGTTGCGGATCAGGGCGCGGGCAATGGCGATTGCCAGATGCGACTTGCCGGTTCCTGTGCCGCCGATGAGCGCGGCGTTGCGCTGGTCGGCGACGAAGGTGCCGTTGGCAAGGTCCCGGACCAGCACCTCGTTGACCGGCGTGCCGTCGAAGTCGAACTCCTCGATGTCCTTGGCCAGCGGCAGCTTGGCGACGGTGAGCTGGTATTTGATGGAGCGGGCCTGCTTCGCCCGATCCGGGCCAATCATCGGCAAATCGCAATCACCGCCTCCGGCGCACTGTTGAGATCGACGACACGCTTCTCGTGGTGGATCTCGCCATGCGCGCGGGGTTCCTGTCCGAGGTGATTGTGCTTGAATTCTCCGCTCATGGAGGTCAGGTCAACACGCGCCAACGGAACCGCGCCTTTCCTCGCTCGCTACCTTCCGGCCAAGGGAGGGCGCCTTCATCGCGTGGCGAGACGGGATGACGGACCCGTTCATGCACAGAGTTTAAGCCACGATGGTCTAGGCGTGGGGCTTTCGGTCAGCTGTCATTCGACCGAGGCTGGAGGTGAAATAGAAGTGTCGCTCGGCGATGCTGCAGGCGGCGCTGAGAGCGCGCCCGAGTGCGTCAGTGGAATTGCGGGGCCCGATCGGGGGACAAGGACGCAGTCCGGAGGACTGAACGCTGACCTAAGGCCGTGCTTGATTGGCCATCCAGCGTTAGCGGCGCGCGGTAGGGGCGGCGTAACTGGTGCGTCCCAATGCGGCCTGTTATGGCCACGAAGGAGGGGCTTGCCGAGGTTCGAGGCGTCATGACAGCGGTGGCCACACGGCAGGTGGCTGCTTCAAAGTTGTCCATCCGGTGCAGAACGAGAAAGCTGAAGCTGCTGCCTTCCGATGGCCCCATGGCGCTCGGAGCGATCTAAGGTTGTCTGTTGCAGGGATGAATCCGTTTTCGCGAAACAAAAGCACTGATTGTCCGTTCCGATCGGATGAACCTCTCATTCCGCCGGAAGAAATCCAGACGGTCCGTAAGCACCGCCGTCTATTCCGAACTGGCTCTGGGTATGGCGGCATTCGGCTCCGCGACGCCGATCAGCAAAATTGTGACAGGAGCAATGCCAGTCTTCATCGGGTCCTTGCTGCGCGTAGCGATAGGTGCTGTGGTGCTCGCGCCGTTTTCGGCAGGGAAGTGGAGGCAGATCGGTAGGCTGTCCCGCTTCGACTGGATGCTGATATCGGTCATTGCCCTGTTTGGCATGTTTGGTTTTTCGACGCTGATGCTCTACGGCATGAAATCGGTTTCCGGCGTTGCTGGAGCTACCGTCATGAGCACCACGCCGGCCGTCACCGCAGTCGCTTCCATGCTTTTCCTTGGCGACAGGCCGACTTGGCGCAAATGCGCCGCGATTGTTCTCGCCGTCGGTGGCGTGTTCGTCCTGCACCTGGGTCAAGACACCGGCAGCGGTGCGAACGGAGAGCATCTTCTACTCGGCTCAATGCTGGTTTTCGGAGCCGTGTGCTGCGAGGCAGTGTACACCCTCGTCGGCAAGAAGGCTTTGGAGCACCTCGACCCGATCCTGGTGACTTTTCTGGCCACGGTCATCGCCCTGCCGATTTTCTTGCCCTTCGCCATCTGGCAATGGCGTGACTTTGAGCCTTCAAACATTTCGCCGGCCGCCTGGGGCGCAGTGCTCTGGTATGGCGCAGGCACGCTGGGGCTCGGAAGCTGGCTTTGGTATTCAGGCGTCGCAAAGGCAGAGGGATCGATAGCTGCGGGGTTCATGGGCGTCATGCCGGCTTCGGCGCTGATCCTGTCCTATATTCTGCTGGGCGAACCATTCCGTATTGTCCATCTCGCAGGATTTGCAATCGTCTTCGCTGGTGTTCTGCTCATCTCGTGGGAACACGCTCGAGCCTCTCAGTAACAAGTTGCAGGCGACAAGAACGGCAAAGCGGATCGGAAGATCGTAGCCATTGAGATTTCCGGCGGCTCGCAAAATTCGAACGACGCGCTGCTCGCCGCGCGCCCTGATTTAGCCGACATGTTGACGCCGATACGTTCCGCGAGCGCCAACACTGCGCATGGAGGGCCTCGGCCCATTTCCGTGTACTCGGTTTCCGTGTCAATGAGCTCGCGGCGGGACCTCCGTGCGGTCGAACTGAGGTCGGCCAGCACCAAGTTGCGCTATGGCATCACCGTTGAGTCAAACTGCTCAATGAGCTTTACTTTTCGAGCGTCTTCAGCCCCGGTGCGAACTGAACTTGGCAGGAACCATTGGGCAGGGAGTTGGTTTGCCTTGGATGCCTTATGTCTGGCGGCCCTTCTTTCTAAGGAGAACAAAGATGACCTTTCCAGGTAGAACCACAGCGATAGCTGCGGCTTTGATCGCATTCGCTTTGCCGGCGCTGGCCCAGACAAGCGGGACACCAGCCGCCGCAGGACCGGCGCCGGGAGCCCCACAGTCCCCAGGCCCCAATGGACAATCCCAAGACGAGGTGCGTCGAATGGTGCGCCAGATGATGGATGAGGTGATCAGGAAAAGATGCAACAGGATAGCGGTCCTCGAGCCGAGCCACGGGGCGGCGATCTTTGGGATCGCGGCTTCCGCATGGACTCGCGTGAGTGGCACAGGATGAAGCGGAGAGCCGACAGCACCGGGACCTTGCATCAGGCGGGCATGCGAATGATGTTCGCGATAGCTGATGCCAACAGCGATGGCGCGCTCTCGCAGGCCGAAGTTCAGGACTTCATTGGTCGTATATTCAACGCCGTCGACGAAAACGGCGATGGGGCTGTCGACATGGATGAAATCCAAACCTTCTTTCACGGGCCAGCTGGCGAGTTTCACGGGCCAGGTAGCGAGGAGGCACAGTAGAAACTGGGGAGCCGACCGTCTGATTGCCCCGTCTTCGGCCCAGTCAAACTGGATCGCTTCGGATTGCGTAGGCCCTTTCATGTGCAAAGTTTTCTTGTGAAGGTCGAGATCGGCAATCGGAACGCATCTGGCCGGTGAGTGACTTGGCTCCCGGCGATTTGCCGACCTTGCTGTTCGGGTCAAAATTCTCGGATAGCCTAGCCGTGGCCATGGTCCACTTCATGACGGTCGAGGTTTGGCGTCTACGGTCCAGCGGATCTCCCAATTGGCGCCCGCTGTCGCTTTTGTGATCGAAAAATTGACGGGATAGTCAGAGGATGAACGCTCGGTGGCACGAGTTGGGAGCCGGGGCCGTCGTCGATCATCGCCAAGCGCCCGATGACAGTATCAGTTGCCATCCCCGCTAGGAAAAAGGCCGCCGGCCGCCATCTTTTCGAAAGATACGCTGCCAGATATAGCGCTGAGACAATCTCGATCCCATTCGCTTTCCCTTCTCTGTGCCATATCCTCGCTCCGTACTTACTTGCAATTTGTGAGGCCCAAGATCTCGCTAATCTGGCGTCGTTCGTCAGACCCTTACAGGTGGGCGTGAGGGCCGTGCGCCCGCATCTGGCGATCCCAGCCGCCTCACATTTGAAGGGAAACTGTTATGTTTGTCTCGTTCTTTCCCAAACCGCGCCTGTTCTTCCCTTCTGCCCTTTTGTGGACGGTAGCGGTCATGTCGTTCTGGTATATTTTCGGCAGGGAGGCGGGTGCGGCTTTCGGCTTGCCGCCACTTCCGCCGGGGACAAAGCCCGTCGCCGGCGCCTCGGTCTTCTGGTCCGGGCCATTCTTGTGGTTCGACATTTTTTTCGTGGTCGCGACAGGTATCTTCGCGGCCTTCTGGATGGTCATCGCGCCGCATCGATGGGCGCTCTGGTCTATTCTCGGCTCCGCTCTCATCGTCTTTGCCAACTACATTCAGGTCGAAGCCAGCGTGGCGATCAATAATTGGTATGGGCCGTTCTACAACCTGATCGAAGCTGCCCTGTCGAGGTCGACACCGGTCACGCTGGCCGAGTTCTACGGGAAGATCGCAAGCTTAGGCGGCATCGTCATCATAGGCGTCACCCTCGGGGTGGGGACACGCTTCCTGGTCAGTCACTACATCTTCCGCTGGCGCACGGCGATGAACCATTACTACATGGCGCATTGGGATCAGCTGCGCACTGTCGAAGGCGCCTCTCAGCGCGTGCAGGACGACACAATGCGCTTCTCCACGACGATGGAGAGCCTCGGCATCAATTTCATCGAATCGATCATGACACTGATCGCCTTCCTGCCTGTTCTGCTCCGTCTCTCCTCCGACGTGACGGAACTGCCGTTCTTTGGGCATGTGCCTTATGCGCTCGTCGTCGCTGTCGTCATTTGGTCGATTTTCGGTACAGGCTTCCTCGCCCTAGTCGGCATCCGTTTGCCCGGACTACAGTTCCGCAACCAGCGGGTCGAAGCGGCTTACCGCAAGGAGCTCGTTCATGGTGAGGATAGCACCGAGCGGGCGCAGCCGCAGACGGTGTCGGAACTCTTTTCGCATATTCGCCGCAATTACTTCCGTTTGTACCTAAACTACGTCTACTTCAACCTCAGTCGACTGTTTTACCTTGAGGTCGACAACATCTTTCCATACGTGGTATTAGCGCCAAACATCGTAGCCGGCAAAATCACGCTCGGTACCATGAACCAGATATTAAACGCCTTCCTGCAAGTACGAACGTCTATGCAGTATCTGATCAATTCGTGGACAACAATCGTGGAACTCTTGTCGATATATAAGCGGCTGCGGGGTCTTGACGCCAGCCTCCAGGGCGAACCCTTGCCGAAACTGGACGCGCGTTTCCGCGACGATCCTCTCGAAACTCCCTGGTAATCCCCGCATAGGTCAGGGACGCTTGTGTCTGCCCAAGCTTGATGAGGGTACCAGTCGCCGACCCAGCCAACCGGCTGCACAGTGAAGACGACGGTAGCCTCGGGGGTCCTTCGCCATGTATCGTCCCCTCATACAGTGTCAGGAGCGCAAGAGCGGTGCGTCGGCCGAGACCACCTTCGATAGGCCCGCATCGTCAACCTGGACACCCTGAAAGCCCTTTACGGCCTGGGGCGGACCGGCCCTGCGCAGCAAACGTCCCGGAAGCAACGCGGAGGGTGATAGCATGATACCGCTCCATAGGACTCCTCGAAACCAATGTGGCGCGAGACGCGACACCGGCAAGATCTGCCCCCGACAACGGGACGCGGCATAAGCCTAGCAGGTTGTTGAAAAAGGGCTCTCGACGGCCCCAGGTTCGTGATTCACTCTGACCACGAAGAGTGGGGGTGAATCGTGCGGGGCGGGGACGGACAGACGG
>NZ_JAIUGW010000046.1:0-13305 GCF_020164795.1 Mesorhizobium sp. ES1-3 | reverse complement strand
GGAGAAAACTGTTACCTATGTATCCGGTTCATTCTGTTACCCATCTATCCGCTGGACACGGCAGGGCAATGAGGGGCAGCGCTGACCTCGCCAATTGGACGAAACGTCTGTGGATATGAAAACGGATCGGGTCGCGCTGCCCCTCATCCGCCTGCCGGCACCTTCTCCCCGTATAGTGACGGGGAGAAGGGGGCGCACCATCAAGCCGCCTGCAATCGCCGCCCCAGCCCTTCACGTATATGCCGTGCGAACTCCTGTGCCGCCGTACCCACGCCATGCCTCGGCAGGTGCAGGTTGATGGCAAAATTCGGCAGGGGCGGCAGGCCGGCGTCGAACGGCAATATGTCGAGATCCGCAGGCACGGTGGACGCCAGCCATGTGGTGACGGCAAGGTCCGAGCGAACCGTCGCCGTGGTCGCGTCGATGTTGCCGTTCTCGAACACGCTGCGCCATTCCAGCCCATGCTCGTTGAGTGCCGACAGCACCACCGGCCGGAAGGCGCAGGTGTCGGCGACGATCGAGACCGGCAATGGCCGCTTGGCGCGAGCCGCCCCACCCCTTGCACCGACCCAGACCAGCCGGTCGATGGCCAGGCATTCGCCTGACGTCGGACCGACCCGCTCCTCGATCACCGCGAGGTCGATGGTTCCCGCCGCGAGTGCCGCCGCCAGTTCCGGCGAGGAGGCGCAGACCAGCGATATCTCGACCTGCGGATACGCCTCGGCATAGGCTTTCAAGACAGGCGCCAGCAAGGTACCGACAAGGTCGTAGGGCACGCCGAGCCGCACCTGGCCGGCGACAGCACTCCCCACCATGTCGGTCCAGATCTCATCATTGAGGCTGAGCAGGCGCCTTGCCTTGTCGAACAGCCGCTCGCCGGAATGGGTCAGGCGCAGACCGCGCCGGTCGCGCTCGAACAGGCTGCAGCCGAGCGTCTCTTCCAGGCGCTTGACCTGCTGGCTGACCGCGCCTTGGGTCAAGTGCAGCGCGTTGGCCGCCGCCGTCATGCTGGCCTTGTCGGCTACGGTGACGAAGGTGCGCAAGAGGCTTGTATCGAGATTGCGGATCATCCCTGCATTATAAATGCTAATGCTGAACATCGCAAACATTGCATTTACTGATGCATGCCCGCGTCTACCATGGAGGCTTCGACAAAGGCCGTCCCATGCTCCAGCCCATTCTGCCGCTCATCCTGTTCGCCTTCGTGGCCACCGCCACGCCTGGCATCGCCACCACCCTGTCGACTGCTTCGGGCGCGCAGTTCGGCTTTCGCCGCTCGGTTCCCTTGATGGTCGGGAGTGCTGCCGGCCTGGCAACGGTGACGGCGGCGGCCGCCGCCGGGCTTGCCGGGCTGCTGCTTGCCATGCCGTCGCTGCAGCTTGCCATGAAGATCGCCGGCTCGCTCTATCTCCTCTGGCTGGCAATCAAGATCGGCCGCGCCGGACCACCCAATCTCGACGTGACCATGGCCAGGCCGAACAGCTTCTTCGGCGGCGCCGGCATCCAATGGATGAACCCGAAGGGCTGGGCGATGGGGCTGGGCGCGGCGGCCTCCTTCGCCGCGCTCGCCGACGGACCAGGCCAACTGGCGCTGCTGCTCGGCTCGACCTTCGGTCTCACCGCCGCCATCTCGCTGTCCGTCTGGTGCGTGGCCGGCATGGTGCTGGCACGGCTGCTCAAGACCGAGTGGCAATGGCGCGCGCTCAACATCGTGCTGGCGCTGGTGCTCGCTGCCTCGATCATTCCGATGTGGCGGTCGCATTAGAAGCGTCGTCCTTGCAGAACCAGGGTTTCTTGCCCCGACACAGCGCTACGGTACGCATGCATTGTCTTGTGCTGCGCTGATCGACCCCCACTCCGTCTCGGCTTCGCCGAGCCACCTCTCCCCCGATCGACGGGGTAGAGGAAAGGCGCCAAGCTTTTTCGCCGTCAACGCTCGTCCATCAACGCCCCCTTCCTTTCCCTCCGGAGGGGGGAAAGGTGGCGCTGCGAAGCAGCGACGGATTGGGGGGACCACGTGGCAATCAAGCCTCAGGCCGATTCAGTCACGCCAGTCACAGAAGATGTGCGTATAGCGTAGCGCCAGAGCGGGGGACAGAGTTGCCCTCAAGCCGCGTAGCGGGCCGCCGGCTTGTCGGCGTGCAGGCTGCCATAGAAGGCTTGCCGAGCGCCGAGGAACGTGTCCAGCTTTCCTGTGTCGGCAAGCGCCGGCACGGTGACGGCTTCGCCCCGCGCCAGGCCGACAAGGGCGGCATCGACCATATCGTCGGCAGTCATGACGATCTCCTTCGGAAGGGTATCGATATCGCCGCCGGAAAGCTCCCAGAAATCGGTCCGGGTCGCGCCCGGCAGCACCACCTGAACCGTCACTCCGGTGCCCGCGACCTCGCGATGCAGAGCTTCGGTGAAGTTGACGACATAGGCCTTGGTGCCGCTGTAGATGCCGCCGAACGAGGTATCGAAGGCCAGCACCGAGGCGATGTTGACGATCCCGCCCCGGTTGCGCGCCAGGAGCCCAGGCAGCACGGCACGCGTCAGCCGGGTCAGCGCCACGACGTTGACCTTGATCATGCGCTCGGCGGCATCCGCGTCGGCGGTTGCCACCACAGCCTGGCCGCCAAGGCCGGCATTGTTGACCAGCAGCGTCACGGTTTCGTCGGCCGATACCGCCTGCTCGACACGGCGCACATCGTCGTCGTCCGATAGATCGGCGCTGATCACGCTGACGTTGCGGCCGTAGGCATGACGCAGCTTTTCGGCCAAGTCCTGCAGCCGGTCGGCGCGGCGCGCAACCAGCACCAGATCATAGCCCTGCCGCGCCAGCCGGTCCGCATAGACGGCCCCGATACCCGATGAAGCGCCGGTGACGACCGCCGTGCCCTTGTTGTCATTCTTGCTCATTGTCACGTTCCTTGTGTTCGTTGCCTTCGGCTCCGGGACATACCGGCAGCCGGGGCTGTTATTCGATTGGTGGCATATGCCACTTTCGGCGAAATAGGTATATGCCACTATCTTGTCAACGGCTGCGGCAAAAACTATTTCTGCGGCAGGCTGGCGCACCTGCCGGAGCAATTCCAGCAAAGTGCTCGGCGGTTTTGCGTCCGGAATTGCGTAAGAAGAGAGAGCATTGGAGGCGATGCCTTTTCGTCGGAAATGCTCCAGCAAGGAGCGACCATGAGTGAAGCTGAAGGATTTAGCCGGTGCAACAATGCCACCTTGCGGCGCACCGCGCGCAGGCTCGGCCGGTTCTACGACGACGCGCTGGCGCCTTCCGGCCTGAAGGGCACGCAGTTTGGCCTGCTCTTCCAGATCAGTGTCGGTAGCGAGCCGGCGATGGGGGCCATTGCCGAGGCGCTGATCATGGACCTTTCGGCACTCGGCCATACGCTGAAGCCTCTGGTTCGCGACGGCTATGTCGAAACCTTCCCCGACAAGGATGATCGCCGCGTCAAGCGCGTGCGGCTGACGCCATCAGGCCAGGCCAAGCTCGACGAGGCGATCAAGCTATGGAGCGTTGCCCAGCGACAATTCGAGGCCATGATCGGCGGCGAGCAGGCCGCGAAACTGCGGGCCACGTTAGATGAAGTGGCTGCGTTGAACCTGGAACTGCCCGCGGCCGCTTCTTCCGGTTGAAAGAAGCGGCCGCTTAAAAAACGACGGTGTGAGCCTCGGAGCCGGTTATTCAGCCGGCATCGCTACTGGTCTGGCGAACACCCGCCCGGCCAGCACGATGCCGAGCCCGATCACCGGGAAGGCCGCGGCGATCAGGCCGAGATCGGCCGGCGCGCCGAAGCGCAGCACCGCCCCGCCGACCACCGCGCCCAGCGCCACGCCGAGATAGAGCGCCGAGGCGTTGAGCGACAGCACGATCGGGGCCGCGTCGGGCGCCAGCTTGATGATGCGGCTGGCCTGCGCCGGCGGGAAGGCCCAGCCGACGATGCCCCACGGCACCATCATGCCCATCAGCGCCGGTCCGGCGAGGTGATGCGGCAGGAAGGTCGGGATCAGCGAGAAGGTGACGAGCATGGCCGCGCTCAGCGCCAGCGACCAGGCGACGGTGCGCGTCGCGCCGAAACGATCGGCTGCCTGGCCGCCGGCAATGTTGCCGATGACGGCGCCGGCGCCGAAGGCGAGCAGCATGCCCGGCAGCGCGATCGGCGACAGCCCGGCGCCTTCGATGGCCAGCGGCGCGATGAAGCTGAACACGGTGAACGCGCCGATGAGGGCAAGCGCCGTCGTCACCAGGATCGGCATCACGCCGGGACGCATGGCCGCCGCCAGCCGGCGCTTCAGCGGCAGCCGGGTGCCAATGATGCCGCGCGGCAGCCGGTACCACAGGATGGCGCCGGCGAGCGCGCCAAGGCCGGCAATGGCGTAGAAAGTGCCGCGCCAGCCGGCGATGGCCGCGACCAGCGCGCCAAGCGGCGCGCCGACAGCGACCGCCACCGTGGTGCCGCCGACGACGACGGCGATCGCACGGGCCCGGTGATGGTCATCGACCAGCGCCACCGCCGTGCCTTGCGCGGTCGCCGCGAACAGGCCCGACGACAGCGCCATGATGATGCGGGCGATCAGAAGCACTTCGAAGGACGAGCTCAGAGCGGCGACGACATTGCCGATGACGAAGAACACCAGCGTCCACAGGATGACGCGGCGCCGGTCCCATTCACCGGTCAGCGTTGCCAGGATCGGCGTGCCGATCGCATAGGCGAGCGCGAAGGCGGTGATCAGCGAGCCGGCGAGCGGCACGGAGATGCCGGCATCCCTGGCGATATCGGGCAGAAGGCTGGAGATGACGAAGCCCTCGGTCGAGATCGCAAACGATCCGAGCGCGAGCCAGAAGATTCTCTTGTCCATGGGAAAGCGTCCTTAGTTCAAAAGTTATTGAACAATTGGACATAACGGGGCATCATGTCAATGAAGCCAGGCAAAAATAGCACAACCATGCTGACAGCCCTGTGTCAGGACGGTCGTGAGAAGGAGAACCAGTGTGTATGGGCCGAGCACGATGGACGCGTTGAAATCGACCCGAACTGTGCTTAGGTTCCAGCCATGAGCTTGCCACACCCCAATACGGACCAGATCAGCCTGCCCATCGTGCTCGGCGTGCTCGGCGATCCGACGCGTCTCGCGATCGTGCGCTATCTCGCCAGCAAGGAAGGCGTGCCGCTGAACTGCAGCCGCTTTCTCGACCTCGCCTCCAAGACCAATCTCAGCTACCACCTCGCCAAGCTGCGCGAGGCCGGTGTCACCCGCGCCGAAGTGGTCGGCACCAACCGCATGATCACGCTGCGCCGCGCCGATCTCGACGCCCGCTTCCCCGGCCTGCTCGACAGCGTCATCGCAGCAGCCGCCGACGACGCCGCCCTGCCGGCGGTCGGCGGTCATGATTTGGAAGTGCCGGCCTGAACCTTTTCCTCTCCCCCGCTTCGCGAGAGAGAGGAAACCAAGTCCTGCCGCCCACCCACGGAACCTCCTCATGCGCATCGCCGTTCTCGCCGATATCCACGGCAACGTTCTCGCCCTCGACGCCGTGCTCGACGATCTCAGGCATCGCGGCGGCGCGGATCTCACCGTCAATCTCGGCGACAGCGTTTCGGGTCCGCTCTGGCCACGCGAAACGATGGAGAGGCTGCAAGCGCTCAACCTGCCGACGGTGCGTGGCAACCATGACCGCCGCGTCGCCGTCGATCCGGCCGACGAGACCATGTGGGCGTCCGACGTCTATGCGCAGGAGCGATTGACGCAAGCGCAGCGCGATACGCTGTTCGCCCAGTCGTTGACCCTTGAGATCGCGCCCGGCGTGATCGCGTTCCATGCCCGCCCCGATCACGATGAAAAATATCTGCTCGACGGCATCGTCGACGGCCAGTTGGTGCGCGCACCGCTGGCCGCGATCCGGCGCCGGCTGAAGGCGCTCGACCCGGCCTGCCGCATTGCGCTCTGCGGCCACAGCCACCGGGCCGAGTTGATCCGTATTCCTGACGGTCCCGTCATCTTCAACCCGGGCAGCATCGGCTGCCCCGCCTATGATGACGACACGCCGCCGGCCCATGTCTCCGAACAGGGCTCGCCGCATGCCCGCTACGGCATCGTCACCTTGGGCGGCGCCGGTCGACAGGATCGCTTCGAGATGATCGCCGTGGACTACGACCACGAAGCGGCGGCACGGCAGGCCGAACAGGCGGGGCGCCCGGAATGGGCGCACGGACTTCGCACCGGCTTCATGCCGGAAGCGGCGCAGCCGTGATCCTGATCCGTAAACTGCACCACCGAGCACCATGGTTTGCCGCCATTATTAGCTTGAATTTCCGACTTACATGGCGGCGCGTCGTCCCTTATAAAACCGGCCGGGCACGCGGCGAGACCGCCGCGGCATGGTGATATCGGCGCACGGCCAAATGATGAGGCGCACAGTTACGCTCCGAAAAAGTTTGCATGCGCTGATTGCCGCTCCGCTGCTGATGGCGGCGTGGCCGGCTGTTGTTCCGGCGCATGCCGAAGAGGCGCCGTTCATCTCCGTGGTCACAGGGCTCGCCCCCGACGATCTGCTCAATGTCCGCGCCAAGCCGTCGGCGATCGGCAAGACCGAGGCCCGCCTGGCTGCCGGTGCGAGCGTCAGAAACCTCGGCTGCAACGACATTGACGGCCATCCCTGGTGCAAGGTCGAGTCTGACAACCCCAAAGCCACCGGCTGGGCCCCCGCGCGCTATCTGGTGCCCGTCAATCCGGCGACGGTGCCCGACCAGGCGGCGGACGCCGAGGCCACGGAAGCCGGCGCGACTTCCGATGCCCCCGACCTGACCGCTCGGCTGGGTGACGCGACCCAACCGGCCAGCCCGGAGACCATGCCGAAATCCGCGGCGGAGATCGCCATGCAGGATGCCTATGGCCTGGCGCTGGCGGCGAATGGAACCCTGCAACTTCCCTGCGCCCGCTATGTTGGACAGCCCATGGCGTCTTGTGCGGCCAGCGTGACGCGCAAGGGCACCGACAAGGCCGACGTGACCGTGACCTGGCCCGATGGCGGCAGCCGCGTCATCTCCTTTGATGCCGGCCTGCCGGCAAGCTCGGACGCCGGCAGCAACTTCCGCTTCACCAGGGAAGGCAACCTCAACATGATCCGCATCGGCGTGTCGGAGCGGTTCGAGATTGTCGATACGGTGGTGCTGGGGGACTGAAGGTCGCGGTGATTGCTGCGCGTGCAGCGATCAGCCAATTACCGACGTCGGCGCTGCCCCTCATCTGCCTGCCGGCATCTTCTCCCCGTATAGCGACGGGGAGAAGAGGCTGAACGAGTGCCGGCCCTCTTCCTGCAATGCTGGCAATTGGCGAAACCATCGGACAGAGCTTCTTTCTCCCCGTCACTATACGGGGAGAAATGCCCGGCAGGGCAATGAGGGGCGGCGCAAACGCCCGGCAAGATAACAATTCAAACCCAACGCGTTTGCCTCGGCCGTGAAGCCCCCGTGTGAACCCTTCATTTTCGGGGTTACATCGGGCAAAACTCTTCCCTATAAGGCCCTCCTAGCCTGATACCAGAATCGCGAGCACAACCGGCCGGGTCCTCCCGTCCCGGTTTTTTGTGCAAGCCCGCTGCCGAACGGAATTCATAGACATGCCAAGACGCACCGACATCAAGTCGATCCTGATCATCGGGGCCGGCCCCATCGTCATCGGCCAGGCCTGCGAGTTCGACTATTCCGGCACCCAGGCTTGCAAGGCGCTGAAGGAAGAGGGCTTTCGCGTCATCCTGGTCAATTCCAACCCGGCCACCATCATGACCGACCCGGAACTGGCCGACGCCACCTATATCGAGCCGATCACGCCCGAAGTGGTGGCCAAGATCATCGCCAAGGAGCGGCCCGACGCGCTGCTGCCGACCATGGGCGGCCAGACCGCGCTCAACACCGCTTTGTCGCTGCGCCGCATGGGCGTGCTCGAGCGCTACAATGTCGAGATGATCGGCGCCGACGCCCATGCCATCGACAAGGCCGAGGACCGCGCGCTGTTTCGCGAGGCGATGAAGACGATCGGGCTGGAAACGCCGAAATCGATGCTGGCCAACGCCACCGACGTCAAGAACGCCGACCGCAAGACGCACGAGGCCGAGCGCGCCGCGCTGAAGGCCGAGAAGCCGGACAACCTCGACGCCGCGCTCGATGCGCTGGAGACCCGCTGGAACCTTGGCGAAGGCGACCGCAAGCAGCGCTACATCAGCCATGGCATGGCGATCGCGGCACAAGCGCTCGACCATGTCGGCCTTCCCGCCATCATCCGCCCCTCCTTCACCATGGGCGGCACCGGCGGCGGCATCGCCTACAACAGGGCCGAATTCTACGACATCGTCCAGTCCGGCCTCGACGCCTCGCCGACCACCGAAGTGCTGATCGAGGAAAGCGTGCTCGGCTGGAAGGAGTATGAGATGGAGGTCGTCCGCGACAGAGCGGACAATTGCATCATCGTCTGCTCGATCGAGAACATCGACCCGATGGGCGTGCACACGGGCGATAGCATCACCGTCGCCCCGGCGCTGACCTTGACCGACAAGGAATACCAGATGATGCGCAACGCCTCGATCGCGGTGCTGCGCGAGATCGGCGTCGAGACCGGCGGCTCGAACGTGCAGTTCGCCGTCAACCCGGCCGATGGCCGCCTCGTCGTCATCGAGATGAACCCGCGCGTCTCGCGCTCATCCGCGCTCGCATCCAAGGCGACCGGCTTCCCCATCGCCAAGATCGCCGCCAAACTCGCCGTCGGCTACACGCTGGACGAGCTGGAGAACGACATCACCGGCGGCGCTACGCCCGCTTCGTTCGAGCCGTCGATCGACTATGTCGTGACCAAGATCCCGCGTTTTGCCTTCGAGAAATTCCCCGGCGCCGAGCCGGTGCTGACGACAGCCATGAAGTCGGTCGGCGAAGTCATGGCCATCGGCCGCACCTTCCAGGAGTCCTTGCAGAAGGCTTTGCGCGGTCTCGAAACCGGCCTCACCGGCCTCGACGAGATCGAGATCCCCGGCCTCGGCCACGGCGCCATGGCGGCCAACCACGCCGACGACCGCAACGCCATCCGCGCCGCCTTGGGCACCCCGACGCCCGACCGGCTGCGCATGGTGGCGCAGGCGATCCGCATGGGCACGTCGCTCGAAGACGTGCACGCCATGTGCAAGATCGACCCGTGGTTCCTCGAACAGATATCAGGCATTCTCGCCATGGAAGCCCGCATCCGCGAGCACGGCATTCCTGGGGACGCCGTCAATCTGCGCATGCTGAAGGCCATGGGCTTCTCCGATGCCCGCCTCGCCTCGCTGACGAAGACCGACGCCGAAGTCGTTCAGAAGATTCGTGAAAAGCTCGACGTTCATCCGGTTTATAAGCGCATCGACACCTGCGCCGCCGAGTTCGCCTCGCCCACCGCCTACATGTACTCGACCTATGAAGTGCCCTTCGCCGGCGCGCTCGCCAGCGAGGCGCAGGTCTCGGCGCGCAAGAAGGTGGTCATCCTCGGTGGCGGGCCGAACCGCATCGGCCAGGGCATCGAGTTCGACTATTGCTGCTGCCACGCGGCGTTTGCGCTGCGCGACGCCGGCTATGAAGCGATCATGATCAACTGCAACCCCGAAACGGTCTCGACCGACTACGACACCTCGGACCGGCTCTATTTCGAGCCGCTGACGGCGGAGGACGTGCTGGAGATTCTGCGCGCCGAGCAGGCCTCGGGCGAGCTGGTCGGCGTCATCGTCCAGTTCGGCGGCCAGACGCCGCTGAAGCTGGCGGATGCGCTGGAGAAGGCCGGCATTCCGATCCTCGGCACCTCGCCCGACATGATCGATCTGGCCGAAGACCGCGACCGCTTCCAGAAGCTCTTGCACAAGCTCAATCTCAGCCAGCCGAAGAACGGCATCGCCTATTCGGTCGAGCAGGCCCGCCTCGTCGCCGGCGAACTCGGCTTCCCCCTGGTGGTGCGCCCCTCCTATGTGCTCGGCGGCCGCGCCATGCAGATCATCCATGACGAGGGCATGCTGCAGAACTATCTGCTCGACACCGTGCCCGGCCTGGTGCCGGAAGACATCAAGCAGAAATACCCCAACGACAAGACCGGCCAGATCAACACGCTCTTGGGCAAGAACCCGCTGCTGTTCGACACCTATCTCTCGGGCGCCATCGAGGTCGATGTCGACTGCCTCTGCGACGGCAAGGAAACCTTCGTGTCGGGCATTCTCGAACACATCGAGGAAGCCGGCATCCATTCGGGCGACTCGGCTTGCTCGCTGCCGGTCCACTCACTGCCTTCGGAATTGGTCGACGAGCTGGAGCGCCAGACGGCGGCCCTTGCCCGCGCGCTCAATGTCGGCGGGCTGATGAACGTGCAATACGCGATCAAGGACGGCACGGTCTATGTGCTGGAGGTCAACCCGCGTGCGTCGCGCACCGTGCCCTTCGTCGCCAAGACCATCGGGCGTCCCATCGCCAAGATCGCCGCCCGCATCATGGCCGGCGAGACGCTGGAAGACGCCTTCGCCCATTACGGCGCCATGCCCGACCCGCGCAATCCCGGCCACATCGCGGTCAAGGAAGCCGTCTTCCCCTTCGCCCGCTTCCCCGGCGTCGACATTTTGCTCGGCCCGGAAATGCGCTCGACCGGCGAAGTCATGGGCCTCGACCGCGATTTCGCGCTGGCCTTCGCCAAGAGCCAGCTCGGCGCCGGTGTCGATCTCCCCCGCTCCGGCACGCTGTTCGTCTCGGTGCGCGACGAGGACAAGAAGGGCATCCTGCCGGCGGTCAAGCGCCTCGCCGGCCTCGGCTTCAAGGTGCTGGCCACCTCGGGCACGCAACGCTTCCTCGCCGAAAACGGCGTGGTGGCCGAGAAAATAAACAAGGTCCTGGAAGGCCGCCCCCACATCGAGGACGCCATCCGCAACCGCCAGGTCCAGATCGTCTTCAACACGACTGACGGCCAGAAGGCGGTGTCGGACTCAAAGTCGCTGCGGCGTGCGACACTGATGCAGAAGGTGCCGTATTACACGACGCTGTCGGGCGCGGCGGCGGTGGCCGAAGCGATCGCGGCGCTGAAGGCGGGGAGTTTGGAGGTTAGGCCGCTGCAGGAGTATTTTGCTTAGGCACTAGAATGCCGGCAGCGTCTTTGTCCCCGTCTCTATCCCGACGGGAGAATGCGTAGATGGACAGAGGAAGAAAACAACCTTTGTGACTAAGATACACTGCAATCAAGGTTTCTTGCGATCGGGAGATGCCGAATCACGCAGCCCCCGCCAACTCCTCCGCAGAATAGGAGCCATCGAGGAGATATAGATCTTGATTCTCGAATCGCCGAAGGCCAGAAATTATATTCTTAGCTGTTTCCAACCTGATATTGTAGGACAATTCCACTTCTCTGCCCTTTCCGACATCAGACGACACATTCTTCCTTCTAAAATCACCAATTGCTTTGTTAACAGCCTTGTCAGAATTAAATCGCAACATCTTCTTCAGATCATTAAAGCTTAACGGTTTCTTGTAGTCTATATATTGATTTTCGTCTATTTGCAGATATTCCTCTCTGCAGTACGCAAACACAATATTCATCCTTCGAACAAAATTTACGCGAAGCGAGTAATTAGACTTATAGTCGACAACCTCTCGAATTTCGTCGACGTGATTAAAGAAAAAAGGAGAATATATCAAGCTTGACATCAATGAAATCGACGATTCCGTGTTTGGTAGTCCGAGCATATGACAAAATAGTCTTGAATAGAAAGAGGTCTGAATTAACAATAGACGATGCGACGCGCATGGCAGCCATAACCGACCGATGGTCATTTCCGTCTCTAAGTATGATGTTTACCAAAAACCTCCTATAGTCATCGATACCCTTAAAAAGTCTTCGAATTCTGAGGAGAATGTCAGTTTTTACTGTAAAATCCTTTACGTCGAAAAATAGCCTAGCAGCCATTAAGCGATCGTGCTCCTGAGAATTCTCCTTTTACAATCCCTATCTTCTTCTGCAAAGAAAAATGCACATCTTTCTTTCTGGCCAGGAGAACGATCTTGGCAGCTCGCCTATTGGAATTTGCTAAAGGACGAATCTTGCACAGCAAGTCACCGGCAAAATAGGTATTTACCAACGGGCCACCGCTTGGCCCCTCTAGCAGCCATAGGCGGTTAGGGCGTGCACTAATCCGATATTCCTTTTTAATATGGTCTTTTTCAAAATTGCTTTCTTGAGCAACTGATCTGGATTCTTCGTGCGAAGCGCTGGCCAAAAATTTCGTGGGATCTAAGTCAAACCCACCCTTAGTCGACGCAGCATTCGAACTTGAGGCCTTGACGGATTCCTTTAACGAATGCATCGCTACTGCATCGACACGTTGATCGCCAAACCGACTTCCAGGTGTGATTTCTACCCCATCAAGATCGAGATAGAGCTCAGCACACTTAAAACCGATCTCTATTTCTTGGCCGCCTATTCCAATGGAGCCAAGGCCAAAACGTAAATCTAAAAAGATCTCCGTCTCTCCAGAAATCGATGCCTCCACAAGTTTTGCATCAATATTTATCTCAGCTAATTCAATAAGCTTGTTGGAAACGGTCCATTGCGGTGTCGGGACTTGCGAGTCGTAGGCTTGATCAGATATTCTATTTTTCATGGTTCGCTGAAATTCCAAGCCACATTTTAATGTTAAGGAAGCATCGGCGAGCCCGGTTATGGCGTATTAAAAAGATAAAAGTTCGAAATTTCAACTGGCACGTCAACCTCCGATGCTCATATCAACTATGTACTTGGCTTATGCGAAAAAGCACGTCCCCTCTCACCCCACCGCCACGCACTCAATCTCGATATCAAACTCCATCGGCCAAGACGCCACAGGCACAAAGCTCCTTGCCGGCGGGTTCACGCTGAAATACCGGGCATACACCCTGTTTATCGCGTTGTAGAAGCCGGAGTTGACGGCGTAGATGCGCACCATCACCACGTTTTCCAACGAGGTTCCGGCGGCTTCCAGGCAGTGTTTCAGTGCCTTCAGCGACGCCTCGGTCTGGACCTCGATGTCGCCGCGCACCATTTCGCCGGTCACCATGTCCACCGGCGGCGTCGCCGAGATGAACACGAAGCCGTTCGCCCTCACCGCCGTCGAACAGGGCAGGCCCAGCGCCCGCACCTTGTCCGACATGACGGGCACTTCGATGATTTCTTTTTTCATGGGTGTCCTCCCTGGGATGGCAAGGTTAGCGCTAGCAGGCTGTTGAAGAAGGATCACGTTTGGCCTTGAGGATAGCCTCGTCACCGTTGTGGTAGGCGAATGTG
>NZ_JAIUGW010000045.1:0-15087 GCF_020164795.1 Mesorhizobium sp. ES1-3 | reverse complement strand
CTGCAATCTCGCCGTCTCAAACAAGCGGGAGGGGGAAAAAAGAATCCTTGGCCCGCCGCCCCAACCGAGCCTACCCGCCGTCAGGCAAGCCATCCTCACCGCGCTCGCGCAGCCGCCCCCAATCCGTTGTCCCCACTGCCGCAGAACCCTCTCTGCTAAAGATCTGCCAAAGTAGTGCTAGAACTTCGTCACCACGCCGATGCCGATGCCCTCGAAACCGCCCATCGCCATCAAGGCTGCGGGCGCCTCGTCAAGGCTGATCTTCTTGCCGACCAGCAGTTCGGGCTTGAGTTGGCCGTGGCGGATCATCTCCATCATCGCGGGGTAGCGATAGGCCTGCATACCGTGACTGCCGAGGATTTCGAGTTCGAAGGCGATCACCTTGTCCATCGGCACTTGCGGGCGGGCGTGCTCGCCCAGCATCAGGCCGACCTGCACGTGACGGCCGCGCCGGCGCAGATTGGCGATCGAGTTGAAGGACGTCGTGGGGTGGCCCAGCGCGTCCATCGACATGTGAGCGCCGCCATTGGTGATCTGCTTGACCGCCTTGACCACGTTCGGCGTCGTGGAAGCGTTGATCGTCGCCACGGCACCGATCTTTTTGGCGAAGTCCAGCTTTTCCTCGGTGAGATCGATGGCGATGACATTGGCGCCCATCGAACTGGCGATCATGATCGCCGACAGGCCGACGCCGCCGCAGCCATGCACCGCCACCCATTCACCCGGCGTCACACGGCCCTGGTCGACGATGGCGCGGAACGAGGTGACGAAACGGCAGCCGAGGCTGGCGGCGGTGGCGAATTCCATTTCGTCGGGCAGGCGCACCAGATTGGTGTCGGCGTGTTCGATGGCGACATATTCGGCGAATGAGCCCCAGGCGTTGAAGCCAGGCTGGGATTGGTGCTCGCAGACCTGATGATTGCCTGATGTGCATTCGAAGCAGTGGCCGCAACCGACGGCAAACGGCACGGTGACGCGTTCGCCCGCCTTCCAGCGGGTGACGTGCTTGCCGGCGGCGACAACGACGCCGGCAAGTTCGTGACCCGGCACGTGCGGTAGGCGGATATCGGCGTCATGGCCCATCCATCCGTGCCAGTCGCTGCGGCAGAGCCCCGTCGCCTCGACCTTGATGACGACGCCATCGGCGACCGGCTTCGGATCGGGCACGGTCTGGATGGTCGGGGCTTCGCCGAATTTCTCGAAGACGACGGCTTTCATCGGTCACTCCACCCTTGAGACGGCGCGCATTAAGGGAAACGATAGCCGATTCCTTGACCGGTCAAGCGGAAATCGTTTCCGCGATGCCAACGGAGTAGGCGAATGGCGGTTCGTCGTCTTCCTCCAGCACATAGAGGATGTGGCAGCCATACGCCTCGATATAGGCCAGCGCCTTTGCCTCGTCGGCATCGGTGGCTTCTCTATTCGGCATCGATCTGGTTCTGTGGCGCGGCTTTCTGGAAGGCCGGCAGCACCATGCAGGCGGCGTTGATGCGCGAAATCGTCGGATAGGGCGCCATATCGACGCCGAAGCGGGCATTGCTGGTGACTTGCGCGGCAAGGCAGATGTCGGCCAGCCCCGGCGTGTCGCCGTGACAGAATGCGCCGGTTTCGGGCGAAGCCGTCAGCAATTGCTCGAGCGGCGCAAAACCCTCATTGACCCAATGCCGGAACCAGTTGGCGACATCCTGGTCGCCGGCGCCGAACAGGGTGCGCAGCGAGGTCAGCACGCGCAGATTGTTCACCGGGTGGATGTCGCAGGCGATGATCTGCGCCAGCATCCTGACCCGCGCCCTGCCAAGCGGGTCTTTCGGCAGCAGCGGGGGTTCCGGCGTGGTCTCGTCGAGGAATTCGATGATCGCCAGCGATTGCGTCAGCAGCGTGCCGTCGCTCCAGATCAGCGCCGGCACCAGCCCCTGCGGATTGACCGCGAGATAGGATGGGTCCAGATGCTCGCCATGGCGCAGGTGATGCGGGATGTAGCCATAGCCCACCCCCTTCATCTCCAGGGCGATCCGCACCCGGTGCGAAGTAGAGGAGCGGAAGTAGTTGTGCAGGACAATGTCGCTCATGACTTCGGCTGGCCGATGGTCACTTCGATCGTGCCGATGCCGTCGACGCCGCCTGATATCGTCTCGCCCGGCTTGACCGCGCCGACACCGGCGGGCGTACCGGTGAAGATAAGGTCACCCGCCTGCAATTCCACGCCTTCGCTGCAGATCGAGACGATGTCCGATATCGGCCAGATCAATTCGGCGAGGTCGGCATCCTGTTTCACCGCGCCGTCGACGGCGAGCCAGATACGTCCCTTCGCCGGGTGCCCGGATTTCCGCGCGGCAACCAGCGGGCCGCAAGGCGCGGAACGGTCGAACGCCTTCGACCAGTCCCAGGGCCGGGCCGCCTTCTTGGCGGCATCCTGCAGGTCGCGGCGGGTGAGGTCGATGCCGACGGCATAGCCCCAGACATGGTCCAGCGCCTTGTCGCGGGATATGCGAAAGCCGGATGTGCCGATCGCGACCACCAGCTCGATCTCGAAGTGAAGGTTTTCGGTCAGCGGCGGGTAGGGGATATCAATGCCGGAATCGACCACCGCGTCGGCCGGTTTGGTGAAGAAGAAGGGCGGATCACGCTCGTCATTGCCGAATTCGCGCGCATGCGCCGCGTAGTTGCGGCCAACGCAGAAAATACGCCGCACGGCAAAGCGTTCGCCGGAACCCGCAATGGCGACAGAAGGCGTTGGCGGGACGGGAAGGACGAAGGCGGTCATGGCGGTCTCTGCGTTGACGGGAGAGTTGGCGGCACATTCGGCCGATTTCGGAGGGCGGGCAAGGCGTCGCTTTTCGTAAAACACGGGCTTTGCCGCTGCTGGATAAGGAATTCAGGCTTCCCATCATTTTTACAGCAATGAATCCCGTCAACAGGCGATAGACTATTTGCCAATAATCCGGTCACAGTCAGGAGACTATGGTGTGCCGGTAAACCGGAACGAGCCCTATGACAGCCCCTACCGATCGTGCCCGGTTCCTTATCATCGACGACCATCCGCTGTTTCGCGAGGCGCTGCACAGCGCCGTCCAAATGGCTTATCCCGAGGTCGATACGGTCGAGGCGCGCTCGATCACCGAGGCGCTGGACCTGCTGGCCGACGCAAAGCCATTCGACCTTGCGCTTCTCGACCTCAGCATGCCTGACGTGCACGGCTTCGACGGGCTGCTGCAGCTCAGGACCCGCTATCCGCGCCTGCCGGTGGTGATCGTGTCAGGCTATGAGGAGCCGAGAATCATCTCCGAGGCCTTGTCCTACGGCGCTGCCGGTTTCATCCCGAAATCGGCGCGCAAGAGCGATCTCGCCGCCGCCATCCGCTCGGTGATGGAGGGCGCGATCTATGTGCCGGAAACCTATGAGGGCCTGCCGCCCGGCGCCGACAGCACCGACCGCGCCGACATGCTCCAGCGCCTTTCCAAGCTGACGCCGCAGCAGCTCAGGGTGCTGCAGATGCTGCGCCAGGGCCTGCTCAACAAACAGATCGCCTACGAACTGCAGGTCGGTGAGACGACCGTCAAGGCGCATGTCTCGGAGATACTACGCAAGCTCAACGTCTACAGCCGTACGCAGGCGGTGATCGAGGTGTCGAAGCTGGACAATGCGGAGTTGTTTCGGGATCAGGCCGGATTTTGAGCGACTAACTCGCCGCCGGTCCCTAAGCCAGCAAATGCGCCAGCAGGGCGCGCAGTTGCGCGGGCTTCAGCGGCTTGCGCATCAGTTCGATGCCTGCTGAGCGGGCGGCCTTGGCGACGGCCTCCGAGCCGTCGGCGGTGACGATCAGCGCCGGCACGGCGCGGCCGAGATAGTCGCGGACCTCCGATATGGTGGCGGTGCCGAGATCGCCGCCGTCGAGATGCTGGTCGGCAATGATGATGTCAGGCACCCAGTCGGTATCGCCGAGCATGTCGAGCGCATCGTCGGTCGAGGTCGCGGCGCGCACGAGGCACTGCCAGCGTTCCAGCAGGAAGGTCATGGCGTCCAGCACCTCGGCGTCGTTCTCGACAAGCAGCACCTTGGTGCCGAACAGGCCGTAGCCGCGCGGTCGCTCCATGCTGGCGGCGCTGGCGATGGCATCGGCCGGTGCGCCGAGGCCGACGGGAACATCGATATGGAAGATGGTGCCGCGGCCGACCTTGGATGAAAACGTCACGGGGTGGCCGAGCGCGCCGGCCATGCGGCGCACGATGGCGAGCCCGAGCCCAAGCCCGCCGCCATCGAGCTCGGCATTGGCCGGCGAAGTGCCGCGATGGAACTCCTCGAACACTGCCTCGCGCTGGTCCTCGGGAATGCCGCAGCCCGTGTCGGCGACATCGATGCGGATCGTGTCGCCGCGATGGCGAGTGCCGACAAGGACGCCGCCCGAGCGTGTATAGACCAGCGCGTTGGAGAGGATGTTCTGCAGGATGCGGCGCAACAGCGTCCTGTCCGAGCGGACCACCGCATTGACCGGCCGGAATTTCAGCGACAGCCCCTTCAATTCCGCCACGGGCTGAAAATCCGAGCGCAGCGACGAGAACAACGCCTCCAGGCTGACGTCGCCGATGTCGGGCTGGACCACGCCGGCGTCGAGCTTGGAAATGTCGAGCAAGGTGCGCAGCAGGTCTTCCATCGTCTCCAGCGAGCGCTCGACCTGCCGCACCAGCTTTTTTCCCTCGTCACTGGTTTGCACCTCGGCGAGCGCCGAGACGGACAGGTGGGCGGCGTTCAGCGGCTGCAGCACGTCGTGGCTGGCGGCGGCGAGAAACCTTGTCTTGGAGAGATTCGCCAGCTCGGCGTTTTCCTTGGCGGCGCTGAGGTCGATGTTCGACTGTTCCAGCCTGCGCAAGGTCGAATGGAGTTCCTCGGTGCGCGTGCGCACCCGGTTTTCCAGCGAGATAGCGGTCTGGAACAGCGAAAAGGCATTGCCTTGCTGGTCCATCGAGCGCTCGACGCGGCTGACCAGGGCGGCGTTGATCTTCTTCAGCCTGTCGAGATCGTTTATGTCCCTGAGCGGCATCCCGGTTCGCCGCCTACTCAGCCGCCTGGCGATCGCCGAAGGCGATGCCGGTGAAAGTCTGGTTCAGGTGCATCGACCGGTATTGTTCGCCATAGGTGCCGAAGCCGACGACGTTGTTGACCCGGTAGAGCTCCGAAATGTCACGAAAGACCTGCCGGTTGCGCGCATCCAGCCGGCGCAGCACGCAGTCGAAGCCAAGGATCATATCGATACCGCCCAGCCTTTCCTCGACCTCGCGCAATGCCGCGCGTGTCGATTCGACCATGTCCTTGGGCTGGGCGATCGACAGCACGACGCCGTCGTCGATGGCGCAAAAGAACGACAGCGAGCCATCCGCATGCATCCTCTGGATCGAGCGGCAGTAATATTCGCCGCCCACCTTCACCACAACGGGATGCGAGGCGAAGCTCAGTGGTGTCAGGGTCTGCGGGACGATCCCGACCGAGGCGGCATATTCCTCCGCCGCATTGGTGGCGTTGAACTCCCGCACGATGCGGTGATCCGGATCGGACGCGGTCACCACCAGCTTTTCGTCGGTGGGAACGAAATTGTCGGTCTTGAAGACGTGGAACGGAATTTCCGTGGCGACCAGCACGATGATGGCGCTGTCCGAAGTGACCGCGCCGTTCGAGATCAGACGCGTCGTCTCGAATTTCAAATCGTCACCGGCCGAGCCGCCGAGCAGCGGTATGTCGTCAAGACCCCAGTGGATTGCCGAACTCACTGCTTCCTCGGCATAGGACAGCCCGTCGATGAAGCAGAGTGCGAAGGTGTTCTTGGTCCGCTCGCCGCCGAGCCGGGCGCGCAGCATGCGCCGCAGGGCCTCGACCTCTTCGGTGATCCTGTCCATGCCCGATGTCGACAAATTGTCGACCATGGTGCTGACCGCCGTGAAGGACGCCGAGGGCAGCAGCATCGCCAGCATATGACCTTCCTCGAGCCCCTGCGGCGTGATCTCGCCCGCGGTGGAGCAGCCGGCATGGTGGAGATCAGGCGCGCGCGTCGTGAGCGCCTGCGAGAGGGCGCCGGCCTCGACGAGGCTTTGGGAAAAGAACACGAGGGCAAAGCCGGCATCGATGGCGGCGGCCTCGGCGGCCACCGCGCGTGCGAAGACATCCGGGTCGGGCTCGTCCGTGGCGAGCGCCGACAAACCGCATGCGTAACGCGTCAGTGAACTGGTCAGCGGCGTTCTCCCGCATTTCCTCCGACGCCTTCTTGTGCGCGGCTTTTCAGTGCTTCTGGCGCGCGGGCGACGAAGGTATTGTTGCCGCCAAGAGGCGTTTTGGCAATGGGGCCGCAGGAATGCACTTTGGTGCCTTGGCCATGATCGAAAGTACAATGATCCGCCTTTTCCCTTGTGTTGTTTTTTGTGCGTTGTGCGGTGTACGAATAACGCATGCTGAAGTGCCAGCGGCGCATCGGCAGCGTGATGACCAAGATTGACACCCAGGGAGGGGTTATGTCGGACGTTTCGTTGATGGTGAACGGCAAGCGCGTCGGCGGCGCCGTCGAGGATCGAACGCTGCTCGTCCATTTCCTGCGGGAGAATCTCGGCCTGACCGGAACCCATGTCGGTTGCGACACCTCGCAGTGCGGAGCCTGCGTCGTCCATGTCGACGGCAAGGCGGTCAAGTCCTGCACCATGCTGGCGGTCCAGGCGTCCGGGTCGAACGTGGTTACGATCGAGGGCCTCGCCGACGGCGCCGACCTGCATCCCGTCCAGGCGGCCTTCAAGGAACATCACGGTCTGCAATGCGGCTTTTGCACGCCAGGCATGATCATGGCTGCAACCGACATGATCAACCGTCATCCCGAAGGCCTCGACGAGGCGACGGTGCGGGCAGAACTCGAAGGCAATATCTGCCGCTGCACCGGCTACCACAACATCGTGAAGGCGATCCTGGCCGCATCGAAGACGATGTCGAAGGGGGCCAAGGGCAAGGCGAAACAAGCAGCATAGGCAGTAGGCAGTAGGCAATAGTGAGTAGGGCAAACATCGATATGACCACGAGCCCTCCCACTACTGCCTAACCCCTACTGCCTATCCCCTAAATTCGGGAGGAATTTCCATGGGCATCGAAGGTGTTGGCGCTCGGGTCGCGCGCAAGGAAGACAAAAGGTTCATCACCGGCGCCGGCCGCTATGTCGACGACATGGTGGTTCCCGGCATGAAGCATGCGGCTTTCGTGCGCAGCCCGCACGCGCATGCGCAGATCAAGAAGATCGACGTGAAAACGGCTCAGGGCATGCCGGGCGTCATCGGCGTGCTGACCGGCAAGGAGCTCAAGGCCGACGGTATCGGCAACCTCATCTGCGGCTGGATGATCCATTCCAAGGACGGTACGCCGATGAAAATGGGCGCATGGTCGCCGCTAGCCGTCGACAAGGTCCGTTATGTCGGCGATGCGGTCGCGGTGGTGGTGGCCGAAACCAAGGGCCAGGCACGCGATGCGGCCGAGGCGGTCGACATCACCTACAAGGAACTGAAGGCCGTCGTAGACGCGACAAAGGCGCTCGAAAAGGGCGCGCCGCAGGTCCATGCCGAGGCCGAGAACAACCTGATCTTCGACTGGGAGATCGGCGATGCCAAGGCGACCGATGCCGCCATCGAGGCGGCGGCGCACGTCACCCGCATGAAGATCGTCAACAACCGGCTGGTGCCGAACGCCATGGAGCCGCGTGCGGCGCTCGGCCATTACGACAAGGCCGAGGATCATTACACCTGCTGGACGACATCGCAGAACCCGCATGTCGCGCGGCTGGTGATGAGCGCCTTCTACAATGTCGCACCCGAAAACAAGCTGCGCGTGATCGCGCCGGACGTCGGCGGCGGCTTCGGCTCCAAGATCTATATCTACCCGGAAGAGATCGTCTGCCTGTGGGCCTCCAAGAAGACCGGCGTGCCGGTCAAATGGGTCGCCGACCGCACCGAGAGCTTCCTCACCGACGCGCATGGCCGCGACCACGTCTCGACCGTGGAAATGGCATTCGACAAGGACAACAGGATCACCGGGCTGAAGGTCGACACGATCGCCAATCTCGGCGCCTACATGTCGCTGTTCTCGTCCTGCGTGCCGACGTATCTCTACGCCACGCTGCTGTCGGGTCAGTATGACATCCCCGCCATCCACGCCAATGTGCGCACCGTCTACACCAATACGGCACCCGTCGACGCCTATCGCGGGGCAGGGCGGCCCGAAGCCACCTATCTTCTGGAACGCACCATGGAAGCCGCGGCACGTGAGCTCGGCGTGTCTCCGGCCGAACTGCGCCGCAAGAACTTCATCACGACCTTCCCGCACCAGACACCGGTGATCATGAACTATGACGCCGGCGATTATGCGGCCTCGCTCGACGCGGCCATGAAGACCGCCGATTATACAGGCTTTGCCAAGCGCAAGGCGGACGCGGCTCGGAAGGGCAAGCTGCGCGGCATTGGCATGAGCTGCTACATCGAGGCCTGCGGCATCGCGCCGTCGGCCGCGGTCGGCTCGCTCGGCGCTGGCGTCGGCCTGTGGGAATCGGCTGAGGTAAGGGTCAACGCCGTCGGCACCATCGAGGTGCTGACGGGGTCGCACAGCCATGGCCAGGGGCACGAGACGACTTTCGCGCAACTGGTCAACCAGCGTTTCGGGGTGCCGATCGATTCGGTTTCGATCGTACATGGCGACACCGACAAGGTGCAGATGGGCATGGGCACTTACGGTTCGCGCTCGGGCGCGGTCGGCATGTCCGCGATCGCCAAGGCGCTCGACAAGGTCGAGGCCAAGGCCAAGAAGATCGCCGCCCACCTGCTCGAAGCCGACGAGGGCGACATCGTCATCGAGAACGGCGAAGTCAAGGTCGCCGGTACCGACAAGAGCCTGCCGTGGTTCCAGGTGGCTTTGGCCGCCTATACCGCGCACAATCTGCCGGCCGGCATGGAGCCAGGACTGAAGGAAACGGCGTTCTACGATCCGGCGAACTTCACCTTCCCGGCGGGCTGCTACATCTGCGAGGTCGAGATCGATCCGGAAACCGGAACGACCGAGATCGTCCAGTTCGTAGCGGCCGACGATTTCGGCAACATCATCAATCCGATGATCGTCGAAGGCCAGGTGCATGGCGGCATCGCCCAGGGTGTCGGCCAGGCGCTTTTGGAGGGCGCTCACTATGACGCCAGCGGGCAACTGCTGACGGCAAGCTACATGGATTACACCATGCCGCGTGCGGACGACCTGCCGTCGTTCAAGGTCTCGACGTCGAACACGCCATGTCCGAGCAACCCACTGGGCATCAAGGGCTGCGGCGAGGCCGGTGCCATCGGCTCGCCGCCGGCGGTGATCAATGCCATCACCGACGCCATCGGCATCGCCGATATCGCCATGCCGGCCACACCGTCGACCGTGTGGGCCGCGATCCGTGCGGCGAATGAGTGAGTAGGGAGTAGTGAGTAGCGAAAAAGGGTCCAGCTCCTGCGGCGGCCATTCCCTACTCACTACTGACTACTGCCTAACCACCTAGGGGAGGATCCCATGTACGCAGTCAACTACCACCGTGCCGCCTCGGTCACTGAAGCCGCCAGGCTCGTGAAGAGCGGCGACGCCAAGCTGCTCTCCGGCGGCATGACCTTGATCCCCGCCATGAAGACGCGGCTGGCGGCGCCTTCCGATCTGGTCGACCTGTCACGCATCAAGGAGCTGCAGGGCGTCAAGGTGTCAGGCAAGACGATCACGATCGGCGCTGCCACCACGCATTTCGACGTCGCCAATGACGAGAAGCTGCGCAAGGCCTGCCCGGCGCTTGCCCATCTGGCGTCGCTGATCGGCGACCCGGCGGTACGCCACAAGGGCACGATCGGCGGTTCGATCGCCAACAACGATCCGGCGGCGGACTATCCGGCCGCACTTCTGGCGCTGGGCGCCACCATCATCACCAACAAGCGCGAAATGTCAGCCGACAAGTTCTTCAAGGGGCTGTTCGAAACCGCCTTGAAGGACGGCGAGATCATCACGGCGGTCTGCTTCACCGCGCCGGCGAAGGCAGCCTACGAAAAATTCCGCAACCCGGCCTCGCGCTACGCGATCGTCGGCGTGTTCGTCGCCAAGGGCAAGGACGGCGTCCGTGTCGCCGTGACCGGCGCAGGCGACGACGGCGTCTTCCGCTCGAAGGAGATCGAGGCGGCACTTGCCAAGAGCTTCGACGCGGCTTCGCTCAATGGCGTGAAAGTGCCGGCGAAGAACCTGATGAGCGACATCCACGCTTCCGCCGACTACCGCGCCAACCTTATCGCGGTCATAGCCAAGCGCGCGGTGGCGGCAGCCAACGCCTGACGCAAGATCATTGCGGACACGAAAAGGGGCTGTCACGGCCCTTTTTCGTTCCTGGCGCTGTGGCTGCCCAGTTCCCGGCGGCGGCCGCGTCCCATCCTTGCTTGAAGCAATTGCGGCCCTGCTTGCCTCGGAATTGCACCAGCGCCAATCTCGCACTTGCACAAATATATATTGCACTGCAGTATGGGGCGGGCGGGAATGCGAGCCGGGTTCGGACTGCGTACCGCCGTGCCCTTTCGCATGCCAATGCGAAAGGATCGGCATGTCCGAAATTTCCGCGGCCCAATTGGTTCCGTCCCGAGCGATCGCCGACCGATCGGCCAGGATAAGACTGGCCTATCTCGATGGCTGGCGCGGCCTGTCGATCGCCCTAGTGCTGATCGGGCATTTTTTTCCCGTTCCCGGCATCAATCTGGGCGTGCTGGGCGTCGAATTCTTCTTCGTGCTCAGCGGTCGGCTGATGGCCGAAATCCTGTTCATCGAACGCTACCCGCTGAAGAAATTCTTCAAACGCCGCTTCTCGCGCATCTATCCGGCGCTTCTGATCTTCGTCGTCGTCGGCATGATCGCGCTCTCCGGCACGTTCATCGCCTTCAAATGGAAGGCGGCGCTGACGGCGCTGACATTCACCTACAACTATGCCGGAATTCTCCTGAACCGGGCCGGCGCACTCGACCACATCTGGTCGCTCTGCATCGAAGAGCATGCCTACATCATCCTGGCGGCGATCAGCGCAATCGTTGCCAGCCGCAGCCGTGTCATCCCGCTGCTGCTGATCCTGGCTCTGCTGGCCATGGCCAATGGCGCGGCTTCCTACTGGTTCCTGCACATGGATTATGAAACCACGTACTGGCGCACCGACGTACACATCGCCTCGATCCTGCTGTCGGTCGCGATCTGCCTGCTCAAGGCCGACGGCAAGCTGCCGGCCTTGTTGAAGGGCCCCTATGTCGCCGTTGCGGCGGCCATCGGGGCGGTTTTCCTGTTCACGGACTCGGTACCGACACCGATCCACTACCTGATCGCGGTGCCATTGCTTGCGATTGCCGTCAACGCGCTGGATTTCAGCACGCGGTTCTTTTCCGGATGGCTGTCATCCTTACCGATGACGACACTGGGTCTGTGGTCGTATTCGCTTTATCTGTGGCAGCAGCCCTTCTACAAATTCGTCTACGAGCAGGGCAGCAATCCATGGCCGATGCTGGCCGGGGTTTTTGCCTGCGCGCTCTGCAGCTACTACCTCATCGAGCGCCCATCGCGCGAATGGCTCAACCGCAACTGGTGAATGAGCGTCGCCGATTTTTCCATGTGGCCAGACGAGAGGCCGCACGGATTTTAGAATAGGTAAGCCGGCAGGTTCAGGCGGCGATCTGCCTGACGTAGTAGCGCACCGCCTTCTTGCCGCCATGGATCACCGCGTCGCCGACTTCGGCGAAGCCGAGGGCGGTGTGGAAGGCATCCGAGGCGGGGTTGGGCGGGTCGGTGTTGACCTCGCAGGTGATCAGCGTATGGCCAGCGCTCTCCGCATGGTCGAACAGGTCCCGATAGAGCCGGCGAGCATGGCCGCGGCCCCTTGCGTGCGCCGCGACGACTACGCGGTCGACATAGATGAAGCGTTCATAGCGCTCGCGGAACCAGACGAAGTTCGGGCTGTCGTAGTTTGCGTCCTGGTCGAAGGTCATGATGAAGGCTTCGAGATCGCCGATGCGGCGTGCATAGAAGGACTCGCCGAGCAGGAAGGACAGCCGTTCGGCTTCGAGCCACGACAATTCGGCGGCGTGCTCGTTGTTGAGCGCCAGAATGGCGGCTTCGTCGTGCTGCGCTATGCGGTCTATCGGAGAGGTCATGCCTTGGCCGCCGTGACTGTCGCCGCCACCAGCGGTGTATCGGTCAGCGTGTTGCGATACTCGCGGTCGAGATCGGAGCCGCCCATGCCGACCTTGGGATTGCGGTAGCGCATGGCGCTCGGCACGTCCTTGAGGGCCGCGAAATGCATTTCGGCCAATCCGGTTTTTCCTCGCACCTCGGCGATGTTGCCGAGATCGAGCCCGCCGCAGCCAAGGATGATGATGCGCTCGCCGGCCTGCCGGACCAGCTCCGCCAGCAATGGCAAGCCCTCGATTGCGGTGTCGCGCTGGCCGCTGGTCAGCACGCGGCCGACCTTGCAGCGGATCAGCGCTTCCAGCGCCTCGGCCGGATCGCGTGTCATGTCGAAGGCGCGGTGGCAGGTGACGTTCAACGAGCCCGCGGCCTCTGTCAATTCGCCCATGCGCTTCTCGTCGATGGTACCGTCGGCGTTCAGGCAGCCGAACACCACGCCGGGCACGCCGAGCTCGCCGAGTGTGGCGACATCGGCCAGCATCGAGCGGTATTCGGTCTCGCTGTAGAGAAAATCGCCGCCGCGCGGCCGCACCATGACGTGGAACGGCACGGTCGCCTGGTCGAGTGCGGCGCGCACCGTGCCGAGGCTCGGCGTAATGCCGCCCTCGACCAGGCTGGCGCAGAGTTCGACCCGGTCGGCGCCCGCGGCCTGCGCGGCCAGCAGGCCATCGATGCCTTCGACACAGATTTCAATCAGCGGCGGGCGAGTTTTTGTGGTCAAGGGGTGATCCAGTTCACGATGCTGTCGAGAGCCCTAGCACCAGGACGGCTGACGCGAAAGCGTGAACGCCGCGCCGCCATTTGGACCAGATGGCAGATTCCTTTCTTGACAGTCGCATAACCGCGAGGTTATGAGTGACGTATAGCTGACGGGTTATTGATTGCGCGTGCGTGGCACGACGACAACAACGAGAGGAGCAAGGCATGACGGAAATCAAATCGATCGTCGTCGAAAGGCTGATTCCATATTCGGCGGAAAAGATATGGCGCGCATTGACCGTGCCGGCACTCGTCGGCGAATGGCTCATGCAGAATGACTTCGCTGCGCAAGAGGGGCATCGCTTCACATTCCGTGCGACACCAGTTCCCGGATGGTCTGGCGTGACGAACTGCGTGGTGTTGAAAGTCGAGGCGCCGCGGCTGCTGGCCTACAGTTGGGGCGATGGGACGGAATCGGACAGCGGGTTGAAAACCGTGGTGACGTGGTCACTGACGCCCGAGGGTGTGGCGACCCGGGTGCGAATGGAGCAGTCGGGATTCCGGCCGGCCGACGAGCGTGGCTATGTCGGCATGGGAAGTGGTTGGCCGCGCATTCTCGAACGGCTCGAACAGATTACGGCAAAACAGGCCTGATACGCGGCAGGCAGCCAACAGTTTCATCAAGTTCGAAACCCTGGATGCGAGGCGTCCGGGCCGGGAAAACACGCCCGGAGAAACAATTCAAAAGGAGAAGAATCATGCGAGCAAGGATCAAGAACCCGGTGATGCTCATCCCCGGTTCGGTGCAGGCGCTGCTGGCGCTGGACAAGTCGACCGAGGCGGCCGACGTGCCCTATGTGACGCGCAAGCTCATTCATCTGCGCGCCAGCCAGATCAACAACTGCAGCGCCTGTGTCGACATGCATGCGCGCGAATTGAAGAAGGCCGGAGAAAAGGACGAGCGCATCTTTGCGCTGGCGGCATGGCGGGAGACCCCGTATTTCACCGATGCCGAGCGCGCGGCATTGGCGTTGGCAGAAGCCGGCACCAGGCTCGCCGACCGGCCGGACGCGGTGCCGGACGATGTCTGGGACGAAGCGGCCCGCCATTATGACGAAAAGGCGCTTGCCGCACTGGTCATCCAGATCGCCCTGATCAATGCCTTCAACAGGCTGAACGCAACGACCCGGCAGCCAGTTGGCGCCTGGGGCTAAGCGCCTGGTTCGAATGGTCCGCGAGGCAAGGGCGGGGGGCATTGCCTTTCCGCCCACTGGGCGGGGCATAGCCTTAGTGGCTACTGGCGCAATTCCGTATTCTTGACGCCTTCCTCGACCTGATCGATCACCAGGAGCTTGACCGGCCCGTCGCCAATGTTGGTGGCCTGGTGCCACTGCCCGATCATCTCGATGATGAAATCGCCTGTCTTATAGGTGTTGCTGTTGCCGGTCTCGACATTGGTGACCTTCAGCGTTCCAGCCTCGACATAGGCGTAGCGCGGGAAGGGGTGGCGATGGACCGGCAAGGTCGCGCCGGGCGCGATGTCATAGGTCGAGACCAGCACCTGCACGTTCTTCCGCGGCAGCGTAATCGGCTGACCAGATGCCGTGGTGGTGCGTGATGCCAGCGGGGTGACGATGACGGGGGCGTCGCTGCTGTCCAGTGCCAGGGCACAATTCGCATAAAGTGCAGCCGCGGCCAGCAGCATCGCTACCAGGATTTTTCGCATGATTCCTCCACGGCCGCAGCATTGCTCCGGAGATTCCCCATGTGCAAGCCTGCCGGCGAGAAATCGTCTCACGCTATAGGCCGGCGGCTTTCGGCTGCTCAGGTGGCCGGGCTTTCTTCGTCTGTGGCAGAAAAGTCACGCAACCCGGATATAAAGCGCTGCAACTGGCGCGCGCTTATTATCCAGCTAGGCGAAGCGTATCGTCATCTTGGGTAAAGGGGGCCGTTGACCGCACGCACGTGTCATTTCCTCCCATGAACTAGCGCCCGCTACGCAAAACGTGGCGGGCTTTTTCTTTACTTCAGGGCGTCAAGGCCCGGCGGCTTCGGTGAACTGACCCCCGAAAGTTGGACGCAACCTTCGGGGGTTTTGCATGTCCAGATTCAGCGAGCTTGAGAAGCGCTCGATTGTTGAGCGCTACTTGAGCGGGG
>NZ_JAIUGW010000044.1:0-15836 GCF_020164795.1 Mesorhizobium sp. ES1-3 | reverse complement strand
GCCAACTTCATGGGCTTTGTCAAACTTGCCGCTATCGCTATCTGGCTCAGGTAGTTAAATCGTCACTACGCCCTAGAATGCGGCAGTTGCCAAAGCTGCATGATGCACTCTTGGCGCCCAGCAGTAGCCTGTCCACCAAAGTGGCTTTTCTGCTTTGCTAGCCGATCATAATCTCAACATAAGGCGCACCCTCGAACGGCCCCGGGCCGCCATGTTGTACCGTGATGCTCTGCAGCGACCCGCCGATCTTTACGCCTAGATCCTCTGACTGCTGCTGAATCCAGTTGTCATCAGATTTTATGACACGGCCCGCCGTCTTTTCCGCCAACCGGGCAAGCAGCTTCTTCGCAGGGATGTCCGACCAACCAACTTTCTTTGCCATCGCCTCGTCGGTCGGGATGAACGCAGTGAGTTCGGGGCTCACCATAAGTTCAAGCCCGTTCTCCGACAGCGTGGCGTTCCGGCTGCCATGATGACCGACCTTGTAGAACACAGCGCGGCGTAACAGGTCTGCGCCCGTAACAGGAGTGGTGCTGCCCTCGTTCGGGAAGGTCACCTTCGCCCAACTCTCCCAATTGCCGATCTGCGCATCGGCTGCAAAGATCAGCACTTTGCCTGTCGCCACGACTTCGATCGCAAGAACAAGGCTGGTGTTGTTGGTGCTGCTGTCCAGCTGGAGCGCGAGGTCGCTCCCGCTGCTCAACCAGTCGCTGTCGATCCGCCTCCAGCCCTGGTCTGCGGATCTCGTTACACCGGGCGGAAGTTTCGGTCCGGTCACCGGCCCTGCATAGTGACGCGACAGGAATGCCAGGTCTTTCGGGAAACCTGCTTCCTTGCCAGCGAGCGACGCTGAAAGGGAAAGTCCCGCGCCCTCATCGAAGGGAGCCAAGGGATCGTTCTTGATGCTCAAACCATCCGCTTGGATAGCAAGGCCATTCATAAGCGCGCCAAGCGTCGCCGACATCTGATAGGTCTGGCTCGCACTGTCCTGGATCTGAAACAATGTGGGGTCCAGCGGCGGGCCAAGCACATAGACCTTGATCGCGCCGGCGGCGGCCGGCAAGGGCACGATTGCGCCCGGAGCAAGATGACGGACATTGCGCGAGAGCGCCCGCAGGTGCTCTCGCGCATCGCGCACCCTCTCGCCATCCAGCCCGATGACGAAGCCGAGAAGCGCATTTATCCCCTGGGCCTCGGCTTCCATCAGCGGGTGACTATCCAGAGCAAGGCTCGTATCGACCAGGGCGGTCAGCGCAGCGCCCTTGAACCTGTCGATTCGGCGAGCGTCAGGATTGGCCGGATTCTCGGTCCAGGCAAACCAGACTTCGCCCACCGAGAATTTGTCGAACAGATCCTTGGCCTGCAGGAAACCGGAAAGATGATCCCAATGTTCGTGGGTGCCGACGATCACGTCGAGCCTTTGCGTGATTTTCAGGATATCAGCAACCACCTCTTTGACGCGCGCGGAGCCGCCAGGGGCCGAAGTGTGAACCCCACAATCGATCAATATCCAGAAGGTCCCGCCCTTGTCGTCAGGAACGCCGATGAGATTGCAGTCGCCCAGGCCGTGGCAATACAGGCGAAGCGTCAAGCTGTTGGTGGCGGCAGGAGTGGTCATATTCAATCCTCCGAAGCATGCAGCGCGGCGAACGGCTCGCGCGCGGCCAGGCCTTGATCGCTGAAATACATCGATCTCGTTCCCGACGATGGCGGATTGGTCCTGAACGCCCGTTCCTGCGCCAGTCGGTCCGGGCTGTAGACCGGCTTGCTGATGACGTATTTGATCTCGGGTTCGCCCTGTTTGTTGGGATTGATCACGACGGTCGATCCGCCATGGTACCAGAAGAAACCCGCGCCGGGATTTTCGGCATAGAGCGGCACCGGCTTGCGCTGCATCAGCGTGACTATGATCTCTTCGGCCGGCCGACCATTGGGCAGCACCCGCCGTGCGGCGCGAACGTTGCGGACCTCGAAATGAGGAGCCCCGGACGTGGTGTTGACCACGCCATATTCGTCATATCCTTGTAGGTCACGCTGCAGCCTGAGCGTTCTGCAGATATCGTCCAGGCTTTTTTTGCCGCGTACCATTTGCTTGAGCAGATAGCCGTGCAATTCGGCGCAACGCGCGCGGCTGTCATGGAAGATGGTCGCCCGGTCGAGATCGCTGCGCCAGTCGATCTTGAATTCGTTCACGGCCGGCTTCAGCCAAGGGGGGCTACGCTCTTCCCACGGCCGTTGCCAGCACAATGTCTCGACCGACACCGTCCGCAGATTTGCCGGCAGGAGGTCAAGCGCGCGGAACTTTTCAATGAAGGCGATGCGGTAGCCATATTTTTCCTCGCGCATTGTTTCGACGTCGGAGGTTATCAACCCCCGCAGGAAGCTGCCGAAGGTGATGTCTGTCGGAGGGCAGTAGTCGAGGGCGCGAATGCACATCCGTAAGACTTGGCTTGCCGCCACGCAGGCCTCGTCGGTAAGCCGCTCGACCAGATCGGGGTGGATTGCCCCTTGCGCCAACACGCCGCTGCCGCCGGTTGCCAGCCGGAAGAGATCGCGGGTACGCATTTCGAAGATCGCCTCGAATGCCTCGTAGACCGCCAGGACCAGTAGGCTGCCCCGTTTGTGCACCTCGAAGCTGGTCTTGTATTCGACATCGTCATACTTGCCCAGATAGTCGCGCAAGGCTCCGTGCTTGCCCAAACCCTCCCCGAACTGTTTGGCCAGCCCGCTGAGTAGATAGGCCGCGCCAAGATCGCCACGGGTATTGGCAATCTGCCGGCGGACAAGATCGCGATACTGGAAATGCTGGAACAGTGCGACCATGTCGGCGAACGCTTCATGGAAAGCGCCGACATCGGGGTTGGATGCCTGGCGATAGCCCGGCGTATAACCGTCGAGCAGAGCATGCGTCATCTCGTGCGCGACGATATCGGCCGACAAGCAACTGAACACCATCGTGCCTGGCGTGGTGCTGTCGTCATTGGTTGATTCCGAAGGGAAATATCCAAGCAGCAACGCGATTTTGTCGGGACTGTAGTAGGCGTTCTTCGCGCGCAAGGCGTGCGGATAGATACGCAGCCGCTGAACGTATTCGTAGCCTTGGCCGCTGGCAGGCTTGTGCAGAGCCCAAAGCGCGCGACGACCGAGCGCATTCTCAAAGCTCGCGATCGTGCGCATACCGACGGCATAAACCATCTGCTGGTGGAACTGTGGATTGCCTTCGGAAGGATCCAATCCATCAGTCAGCATCAGGCGCGGGTCTTCGAGATTGACCGGCTGGTAGAACTGGTTGGAGGCGGGATCGACATCGACGACTTCAAGATACTCGCCGACTGGCCCCGCCTCGAGTATCGAATGGCCCTTATGATCAACCTCATACGGCACCTCGACTGTGGCGATCTGCTCGGCATATGTGGACACGATCCCGCCTAGGCTCGGATCGAGCGCATAGATGCGCAGGCGCCGGTTCTCCGGCGGATCGGGACGCCTGGGAGATACGGGGGCTGTCGGACGGGGCACCTGCCGTGCAAGCGGCAGCGTAGGCAGTAGGGTGGTGCCGACCCCAAGCGCCACATCGATCGCGCGATTGAGCGCCTTCGACCCCAGAGTGCGGTCGCGAACCGCCTCAAGGAAAAGCTTCCGGTCGGCATCGCTGGCAGCGCCACTTTCGGGATCTGGCAGAATGCTTGCCAACTGCTCATCGAGTTGGGTCAGTTGCAGGACTTCCAGCCCCAGCATTGCGGCACGAGGCGATGCGGCCGACGTCGCTACGCCCACACCCGTTCCGGTCAGTAATTTCAACCAGGCAAGGGAGGCCGACGCAACCGGCGCACGTGTCAGGCTCTTCGCGGCGGCGGGTTCGATCTTGAGCGTGCGCAATGCGTCGACCGTGCCTTGGCCGAGGAGTTCGCGCACCGCCGCGGCGTTCAAGAGCGGCGTGGTTCTGCGCCCCCCTTGGAACAATGCCTGGCGGACAGCTTCTCCCCTTTGCCATGGCTGCGGATAGGCCTGATACGCGGCGAAATTGCTGGCGATCCACAAGGCGGCGGTGGCCGCGACCTGCGGCGTCGCCGACGAGGTTCCCGAACCGTCCTGATCCACGTCGGTGAGACAGCCAAGTTCGGCCCACGGCGTGTTTGGCGTCCAGCCGGCGAGTGCTGTGTCCATCTTGGCGTCGGGCCCATGGCAGCCCTGCATCGTGCCGACATTGAGATTGAAGTAGGCTGCACCATTGGCCATCACGCCGGTCGCAGCGATGACGCGCCGCATGCGCGCAGGGTAGACGATCGAGCGTGGCGTCGGGATGCCGCCGATGAAATTGCCGGCGGCGGCGACCATCACCATGCCCATCTCGTAGCATTGATTGACGACGTCGGCGACGGCGCTGGCGGCCAGCCCGCCCATGCTCATCGACAAGACATGGGCTTTGTTGTCCAGCGCGTACGCAAAGCCCTTCACCATTGTGCTGGTCGACAGGCGCACCACGGAATCCGCGATACGGATCGGCAAGATCCGGGCATTCGGGATGCCCCCGAGTGCACCTGTGATCCCATCGGGAAGCCCACCCGGATCGCCACCGGCGAGGAGCACGATCGTCGCGGGGCCGTGGCCGGGATTTTGGCCGATGTCATCAGGTGTCACGTCTTGGGCGCTGTCGGGCTTGCCCTCGTCGGTAAAATTGCGTTCGAGCGCGGTCAGGATGTTGGCGGGTCGCGCCTTGTGGCCAGGGTCATAGCCGGTGTCGAGATGAGCGATCAGCACCTTTTGCTGGTCAATGGCATTCACGCTGTCGCGCGCCTTCCGCAGGCCGGAGAAATTGTCATCGAGGTGCCAGGCAAAATGTGGCCCGGCCACCAAGCCGCCGCTGGTCTTCGGCGGATCACTTTGACATTTGACGGCCTTGGCAGTCCGGTCCGTCGGAAACTGCTGGACGACATCCGGTTCGGCGGCAAGTACGCTGTTCGCATCGGCTGAAAAGCCCTGCGCCATCAGCATATGCGCGCGGTCCCACGGGTCGTCGCCCGCGTCGACCGTCATCCACTGGGTGTGCTCGTCGGCGGCGAGGCCCATGCCGCCGGTGCTGCCCGGCGGGACGTCGAGGATGACCTCCATCTTGCCCAGCATATCCCGGTTGGCGTCGGCAAAGGCCGTGCCCGCCCGAATCTTGACGAGAAGACCTTTGGCTTCAATTGGCATTGCTTTGCCCTCGTTCAGAGTGTCTTCAGATACTCGATCAACTGACGTTTCTCCGCCTCCGAAAGGTCGGTTCCCCAGTTATGTCCGGTGGCCGCATTGCCGGGCTGGCTGGTATCGAACGCGGTGCCGGAATCTCCCGCAAAGCCGACATCGACCGGATCGTAGCGCGTCGAACCTCTCAGGAATTTTGCCGGGCGGGCGGCTGGCGGACTCAAGAGTGCGGCAAGTGTGGGCACCGAGCCGTTGTGAAGGTAGGGCGCGCGAGCCCAGATGCCGTCAAGCGGGCCCGCGACATAGCCGCCGGTCTTACGGAATCCCTTGTAGCGCCACGAATACCCCGTCAGCGCAGCGAAGCCTTGCGCCGTCTCCGGCGTGAAGGCATCGACGCGGTTGCGATCGGTGCCGACCATCCGCAGCGGGATCACTTGGCCCGCCCTGTCGCCGCCGGTGTCGTGGCAAGACGCGCAATCGGCGGCATAGATCGCCTTGCCCGCTTGCGCCTGTGCCTTGTCGATCGGCCATGGATAGGATGGCGGGGGAAGAGCCCGTACCCATGCCTCGTCGCGCGCAAGGCTCGGCAGATCGATCGTGCTTCCGGTGGCGCCGTTGCCGATTCCAGAACTCAGGAACACCTCGTGCAATGACGTGTTCGCGCCATCCCAGTGAAGGCCTTTCCAGTCGCGTGATTGCATCGCCCACAGCGAGGGAATATCGACAATATCCAGCGTGCCGTCGAATGGGATCCCGAGCACCTGGATCTTCGCCGGCTGGAAGCCTGGTGCACGGCCTGGCCCCCAGTCAGGCTGGCTCTCCATGAACGCCATCTGGCGTGCTTGTGTGGCGATCGCGGTCTTCATCTGCGGGATCACCAGAGTTCGGTAGAAGAGCTGCTCGAAGAAATTCAGCCCGTCACCCAGCCGGGTGTTTTCCGCCAGCACCGCATCGGCGGTGAATCTGTCGCTGCCGACACACGAAAACAGGAAGCGCAAATAGGCCTGCAGGTTCAGGCTGGTGTTGGGAGCGCCGACGATCAATTGCGACAAGCCGTCGGGTCCTTCGACCCGGCCGGCATGGCACATCGCGCAATTGACCCCGATCCGCGGCACCAGCGCCGTCTCCACCGGCATGCCGACCGGCGTCGCGTGGCCCGGCTCCCACTGGAAGCCGAATTTGCTGAAGCCTCCCGCGCGCTCGGAAAGCGGGAGGCACAGGCCTGGCAGAGTGCGCCACACCTCATAGGGCACGCCTTGCGCGGCCTCGACGCCGATCGAGCCGTACTTGAAATGATCGGCATCCGATACATAGCGCGTCGGCACCGGAAACAGCCATTGATAAGCGAGTGGGGTTGCAACAATCAGCGCGGCGCACAGCCATGCCGCCCAGCGGACGAGGGTGCGCCAGCGCTTCATTGCCGATAGCCGTAATCGCGCGGGCGCGGGCCTTCGCGGAAGATGTTGAGCAGCAGGAACAATTCGATCAGGCCGAACGCGCCATCCGCCATGAACAGCGTCAGGAACCCGTTCGGCATGTAACCCAGCACCACGCCTAGCAGGAAAGTGGTTGAAGGCACCAGTCTTCCGACCACCAGCAGCCAGGCATTGACGCGGTAGCGGAACGGATCGCGCGCCGCGGGAATATAGAACAGGCTGAGGATCATCAGCAGGATCGAGTAGTTATACAGCCACAGTAGGCTGTCCTGATGGCCGAGCCGCAGCATGGCCAGCAGGCTGTTGCCGTCGCCGAAGACCACCCAAAGCCCGAACGACCAGTTGGCGATCACGCCCAACCAAACGACGATCCGAAACAGAACCCGCGTGTCGAACATCGCATCGCTCCCTATTCGGTCTTCAGATATTCGAGTAGCGCATCCTTGTCGGCGGGCGACAGGCCGGTCCCGTAGAGATGGCCGCCATTGCCGTTGCCGCGATCATGCGTGTCGAACAGGTAGAAATGTCGCGACCCGGCCTGTGCGACATCGGAGACAAAACCGACCCGAACCGGATCATAAACGTCGTTGCCACGATAGAAGGTGGCGCGACGCTCGGCCGGTGACGCTAGTAACTCGGCCAACGTCGGCACCGAACCATTGTGCAGGTAGGGCGCGCGCAGCCAGATGCCGTCAAGCGGATGGCTGGCATAGCCGCCGGTCATACGGAAGCGATGGAAGGCCCATGGTTGGCCCTCGCCGATGGTGTTCATCTTCGCCGCCATTGCCTCGTCGAAGGCGTACTGCCGCTCGGGATCGGTTTTGAGATAGGCAAGCGGGATTACTGTGCCATAATCCTTGTGACCCTCCTCATGGCAAGACGCGCATTGTGCTTCGTAGACCCGCGCGCCGGCGTCGGCCTTGGCGCCGTCGATCGGGAATGGATAGCGCGGCGGAGGTAGCGTGGTTATCCAATTCTTGATTCGGATGATCCCGGCCATGTTGGCGGGATCGCTAAGTGTCGTTGGGGTCGCGCCCGCACCGATCGAGGCCGACAGGTTGCGCTCGTCCAGTGAATCATTGTTACCATCCCAGTGCAGCCACATTCCGTCGCGCGACTGTTGGTTCCAGATCGACATGAAGTCCGCAGTGCCGATGCTCTTGTCCTTCGACATGTCGTCGTGGAAGACCAGCACCTTGTAGGGGTTGAAGGTATCGACGCGGCCTGGCCCCCAAGGCGGACGACCGACCGTGATCGAGGCGAACTGGGCGCTGCCCTCGATCAGCGCCTTCTTCACCCGTGGCACGGCGATCGAATATATCTGCCGTTCGAGAAAGCCGAGGGGCTTGTGCTGCTCGATCGCGGCCACGACATTCTCGGTCGTGAACGACGGATTGCTCCCGCAGGAAAACAGAAATCCGAAATAACCCATCAGATTGAGCTGTTGCGCCGGAGCGCCGAGATAGACGACTGGCGTCGCTTGCGGCGTTTCGCGCACGGACGTGGTGTGGCACAGGCCACAATTTGGCCCGACTTGATCCACAAAGCCGACCTTGCGCACCGAGAAGCCGATTGGCGTCGGCTTGCCGGGCTCCTGGATCACCCCCAGCGAGGCATAGCCGCCGGGCAGATCGCCACGGCAGACCTCGGGCATTGTCGCCCAGATCCAGTACGGGATGCCACCGACATCGCTGCTGACCGAGCCATATTTGAAATAGTCGGCATCGTTGGCATAGGGCACCGGCCTGTCGACCGCTGACGCCTGTCTGAACAGGGAGTAGGCGATCAGCCCGAGTAGAACGATGACGCCAAGCACGATCCACCAGGCGCTCTTGCGCCACCTCTGTGCGACGGAACCAGCAACCATGTTCGGCCCTCCCTATCACTGACTACGTCAGGGGCGGTTCATCACTTCGGCCTTGAAATATTTGAAGTAGAAGAAAGCCAGCACGATCGCTGCGACCAGCCAGACCGCGCCGACGATGGCCAGGCGGCCGTACAGCGCGATCAGCAAGATGCCGAGCAGGGCGCGCGCCACGAAGCCGAGGATGTTGGACATCTTGGCCGCTGCCGGCATCGTCCGGCCAAGCAGCATGTAGACGACGAGCAACAGGAGCAGCAGGCCCGCAATGCGCGGCCAAGCCGTGCCGGCATCATCGCCGAGCTTCATCAGCCTCGACACGCCGAGTGGCGACACCAGCAGCGCAACGGCAGCAGCGGCCTCAATCAGCAAGACCGCGCCAAGCGTCGTTCGGTACCAGACCCTCGCAGAACAGGCAGCCTCGGCCATGAACCCACGATGAAGCGTCTCGTTGGTCATTGCGTCACCAATCCCTCGCTTGCCGACACCTTGAGATCCGGATGGGTCGAGTAGATCGACATGATCGTCTCGACCATGCGGTCGTAGTCGTTGTCATACCGGGACACCTCGTAGCAGCCGAGCGGGTTCTTCGGCGCGTTGACCAGGCACTTGTTGCAATAGGTGCAGGGCCGGTCGGGCCGATCCTTGCCGCTCTCCCAGATTTTCACGAGGTTGTTGTTGGCGATCAGCGACCGAGCAATCGTCACGCCATCGCACACCTGGTTGCCGATGGCCTTTTCGATCACCGAGGCGGTCTGGAACCCGCCGGTCACGATCACCGGGATCTTGACAGCGGCCTTCACCGCCCGCGCCGCCTCGAGATTGATGCCCTCGACCGGCAAGCCCTTCTTCATCCGGAACCAGATCCAGTGGAAGATCGGCCGCAGCAGCCTGTAGCGGAACAGTAGGAAGTTGCGCATACCGAAATCACCGGAGGTGATCATCGTGTCATAGGTCGTGGCCAGCACGTCCAGCGGGAAGTCGCCCGGCGGGTTGAGCGGATGCGGGAAGCTCGATCCGCTCGACACGTGAATGCCGTCGACGCCCGCCGCCTCGCACCATTTGGCGATCTGGACGCAATCCTCCAGCGTGTTGCCCTTCTTCTCCCACGGCATCACGTTGTTGTTGTCGACCCCGCCGAGCTTGACCTGAAGATGGAAGTTCGAGCCCACGCGCGCGCGGATGGCGGCGATTACTTCCAGCAGGAACCGAGCGCGGTTCTCCAGGCTACCGCCATACTTGTCGGTGCGGTCGTTGATCCCGGAACTGAGGAACTGCGAAAACAGATAACCATTGGCTGAATGAAGTTCGACGCCATCAAGACCGGCTTCGCGCGCGCGCCATGCCGCGTTAGCGAACGCCTGCACCGTATAATCGATCTCGGCCTTGCCCATCGCGCGGCAGGGAACGCCGTTGATCGGCTCGCGCTGGCTGGTCGAGCTGAGCGCGACCCGGTGCTTGTTGTGGATGCCCGGCAGATCGAGCTGCCGCCCGGAATGGCTGAGCTGGATGATGAATTTCGCGCCGTGCGCGTGCACGGACTCGCCGAGCTTGGTCCAGTTGGGGATGAACTCATCGCGATGGATGGTGCCGTAGCCCGCGATGATCCGACCCTCGATCAGCACCGGCACATAGGAAGAGATGATCGCGCCGACGCCACCAGCGGCGAACTTCGATTCCCAATTGATCCGGGTCTGCGTCGGGGCACCGTCTTCCTGGTCGAACCGGCCCGAGATGCTCGACCGGAAAATTCGGTTCTTTACCGTCAGGTGGCGGAATTCGAGTGGCGAGAACATCTGTCGGTCGGTCATTGCGCGGACCCTCCGATTGCGTCGCGCCATACCGTTGCCAGCAGGGCAGGGACCCAGCCCTGCGCCGGGCACGCGCTCCAGCTTCCCGCCATGAAGGCCATGTCGTATCCCGGCGTGCGGGCATTGGCCTTCTCGAGTTGCAGCAGCACCAGCGTATTTTCCGTGAACGGCCCGGCCGGACTGGTTCCGGCAACGGTCGGCTGGCGCAGCACCTGCTTAGGCGCGACCATCGCGGCGGCGACTGCGGCAGCGGGCGAACTCTGGCCGCGTGCCGCCGGATCCGCGTAAAGCGTACGCATGCGCGCAAACGCTTCGGCGAGGTTGTGGATCGCAACGCCCGTGCCGTGCAGCCCGGTCGGATCCTGGTTGACCTTCCCGGCAAGCAGCTCGCGCGCCTTGGCGATCCGCCCGGTCAGCGCCCAGATCAACCGCTTGAGCGGATTGAAGCTGCTCGGCGCATCGCGCAACACCAGCGCTGCCGACCAGCTTTCATCATCGGCGCTGTAATATGGATCGAACAACCGCCCGACCGCCTGCTGCGCGAGTTTGCCGCCCTGCGTGGCCCCGCCTTCGCCGCGCACATAGGCCGCCAGCACATCGATATCCGGTCCGGCGAGGCCTCCGGCCGCGAGCGCATCGAGCCGTGCCTGCGTCGCGCTCTGCGATGGGGCAGGCCGCACCGGCCCGTGCTCGGCAACTGGCGGCAATGGTGCGCCGGCGAGAGTCAGGATCGAACGAACGCGGCCAAGGACGATGCGGTTGAGCATGGGTCCGCGACGTACATACTCACGGTCGAACCGGCGGTCGGCGGCGATCACGGCGATCGTCGCTGCGTCATCGATGGGCAGAATGTCGACCAGCCCAGGGATCGCAATCCTGCTCATCCTGTCGCCCATGGGAAATAGAGGTTGCGCACATCTGCGAAGCGAGACGTCAACGCCGGGCAATGACGCGTCATCACAGAACGAAGGTCGTTGTCCGCAACCCAGGCAAACCCCTCCGGTGTATAGACCTCCGGGGTGAAGTCGCGCGTATAGAAACGGTCACTCTTCAGCCGGCGTGACGCCATGAGGATGAAGATGCGGAACACCGTATCTGAAAAGCCAAAACCGGTTGGCGTGCCGCCATTGCTTTCGCAAAGCGTTCCAACCAGCAGATCGACATCCTCGACCCGCTCATAGATCGCCGCGATCTGACTGGCCCATTCTATGTTGTCGGTCAGTTCGTCGAACGATGCGGGGACCTTCATGCCCAGCATTCGCCGGAAGGCGCAGTAACGCGGCACGCCTCGTTCGCGGTCGCGCAGGATGTCGGTCGCGGCGAGATCCTTGAATATCCCCTTCTCCGGATTGACCGGGAGATTGCGCAGCGCATTGGGAAAATTATGCAGCACGAGCGCGCCTGGATGGCTGGTTGCCAGCGAATAGACGATGTCGTCGAAGCTCGCTTTGGCATATACGCCTGAGGTCTTGCCGTGCGACACACCCAACATGTCGCTGCTGAAGATGACCTTGTCATCCCGAGCCCTGCGGAAAACGAACTCTTCGGGGATCAGCGAATGCATGCGATAGCAGGCGACGAATTCCTCCGTCATGGCATAAGGAGCCGCATGGTGGTCGGTGGGTGAGCCCATGATCCCTGAAATCGCTTCATTGTCACTTAGACGGCCGAACGCCCGCGTGAAATGCTCCCCGGTCATTCCCCACCAGTTGGTTCGCATGACGAAGCGACCTGTCGGCGAGTTCATCAATGCCGGCGTCCATTCGGTGGTGTGGATCTTGGCCATCAGCGCGGCATTGACCAGCCGCGCCTTCTGAAACAGCCATTCGCCATCTTTTTCGGGATACTCGATCTTGAGCCGGTCGATGATCGCATTGTGCTCGCGGGCAAAGAGCGTCTGGAAGATCGAAAGGCCGATCCACCAATTGCCGGTGACGCCGGCCAGTTCCTGATTGTCGAAGCGGCCCCCTTCGACATCGCCGGGATCCCTGTCAGGAGACAGAATTGGAAGGTTCTCGGTGATGCTCAGCCCCAGCTTACCGTCGGGGCGAACCGTGCCGGTGGCAGGATCGGTGCGGACAAGCATTTGCCGCTCGATCGTCGAACCGTAGATCTGCGATCCATCCCACCAATGCGTTTCGGTGTTGGCGAATGCGGCTGGACGGCCCTCGTCCTGCGGTCCCGGTGCATCGGGCACCGAGCGCTGGATTGTCATTGGGTCCTCGTACCAGTCGTCACCATTTTCGAGCGGGATCCGGTACGGATCCTCGCGCAGATTTGCCCCGTGGCTCAGCCAGTCATGCACCATGAACTGCAGCCAGCCCGAAACAAGCACGTTTAGATGCGGCACGGGAACGAACTCCCCGCGCGCCAGCAGCTGCTTGCTGATCTCGCGCGGACTGGGCTTCGTCAGTGCCTTGCCTTCGGCGCCAAACGTCTTGTCGATGGGGAAATTACGTCCGAACCGAGTGCCCGCCATTCCCATGGCCGGCTCACCAAGATCATTGAAGCTGCCGTTCGCCATGCGGGTCGACAGAACGTCAATATCCTGTGGGGGCGTCAACGAAAGATCATGCGTTCGCGCGTAGATGTTATTCCAGCGCATGCGTGCGCGGACACCTTCCAATGTCGCAATGGCGGCAAGAAATGGTATCTTGTGCCATGGCGCGAATCTTTCAGTGGCGCGCGCAAAGATCATCAGGGCGCGGTCAAAAAAACTTGCCGTCATCTTGCGGCGCTCCCCCTCCGACGCCGACCGGAACTATTACACAAATATGGGAGGAATCAAATAGACAACACTGGCTCCGCCGGTCACATATTTTTATGCGTACTAGTATCTCTGATTGGCCGATAGTCTGAGAATTCGCAACATTTCAATCTCAAGCTTCGCATCGAAATTATCATTAGCCAGTTGTTTGCGTACGTACCTCGAGGATAGATGCGAGTGTGGATTGCAATCGCTGCTTGCCATCGTGTCGAGGGTCGGGGTTGACGAGACGCGGATAAGTTTCCGACCTGGAGAAAATGGAGTGCAATCGGTGACGCAGGGCGTTCTCAGTCTGATCTAAATGGCTAACCGGATCAGACAAAACTGGAAACCGGCAGGCGCTCACTCGATTGGTTGCACTTTTTCAGCTTGCCTTCGATTGTTACGGCAAGCTATGTATACAAACAGGACCTGTTTTAGGCTCTTCGGCTATTTGAGCTTCGACGCGTACAATTTCGACATTCCTCGTGCAGAAAAAGAGCGCCTCTGGCGCGCTCGGTGATCTATCGCAAATTCGGGGGAATTGCAGATGTCAGTTTCGGGGAACGGTGAGAATGCAACAAGCAGCCTTCCAACCGATGTCCGCAAAGAGATCAGAAGGGAAGCCATCCAACAGGTAGCCAAATACACTGTTGCTGGCGTTGTTGCCTTGATCGCCCTCGCTGGCGCGGGCTGGTTTCTTTATCTGAAAGATAATGCACCGAAATGGGTGAATGGAGTTCCAGCGGGGGCCATAATGGCATTCGACTTAAGCGACACATGCCCGGACGGCTGGGCGCCATTCAACGACGTGTCAGGACGCTTTATTGTTGGAAGCGGCAAGGGAACGGACCTTACTGAACATGTATTCCGTAACATCGGAGGTCGCGAAGAGCAAAGTCTTACCGTGGATCAGCTTCCGCCGCAACAAATAACAATTCCTAGCCCTGTATACTCAAAGACAGACCATTATGACGTTCCCGGAGGGCCGGTCACTGCCGTTGGCATATATCAAAATATGGTCAGTTTTGGTGGAACGTCTAAATCTGTACCAATTTTGCCGCCGTACTTACCATTGAAGTACTGCAAAAAAACATGACTCGGCCCGACTAGGCATCTTTTGAGCCGACGGGGAGATCAGATGCTAGCGGTCGATTGGTTGCGCTGCTGGGCTAAGGGTGATCCGAACGGATGATCTGTTATTCTTGCTAGAGTTGCATGCTTCCCTCCGGCCGCTCCCACCGGACGAGTTCGCCAGCACGTTCACCCCGCGACGGTCGCTCGCGCTGAATATCACCACAGTAGCCGGCGATGTAGCCCGCATGCGTTCCCTGGGCGGCGGCAACTGGCGATGCATGAGCTACCAGGGCGCGGCATCGGCACCGTACGGCAGCAATTCGCCTACCATCGTCGCGCCTACGCTGGCGCTGAAGCAAAGCGGAGCGCCTACGCCGACGGCAGAGGGCGATATCCAGTGGGACACCGATGATGATCTGATTGTTGTCGGCGTTGGCGCAGCGCAGAAGCTCTTTGCGGCGCTCCCTGCCGGGAACCGTTGCGGGCGATGTGCTCTACCTCACCAGCGCAAAGGCACTGGCCAGGCTCGCTAAGGGAGCCGCGGGGCAGGTACTCCAGATGAACGCTGGGGCGACAGCGCCTCAATGGGTGACGGTTCCGTTTCACGAAGTCGTACGATAGCGGACAGCAGACAATCACCGCTGGTGGATCTCTGACGTTGGCACACGGTCTTGGGGTGCAACCGAAGCTGTATGCCGGCTACATCCAATGTACGACCGGAAACGCCGGCTATTCGAGCCCCGATGAGATCACGGTCAACCCGGCGCTCAACACCACCGATGCAACTGTGCAAGGGATCAGCATCATACCGGCTCGCTGAAAATTCTCAACAAGGGCGGCACCGGCTTTACCGGCATCACCAATTCGAGCTGGCGGTTCGTTGCCAGGGCCTGGGCTTAGAATTCAAGCGGCTTAGACTGTGTGCTGACGCTGGCTGAGTGTCGGCAGAAGCGGTCACGCACTAGCCTGCAGTCAGAGATTGCAAAAATCGTACCACTATCGTGCACAATATTGAGACCGCGATCACATATAGTGCCAATACAATTAGCCAGGATCCGATTATTTCAAACCTAGGCCATATGTTATCTGTATCGCCTACAAAATCAGCAATCACGAGACTGCAGCTCAGTTGCGGGTTCTTCGCAATATAATTTGCAGCTGTGGGAAGGTATGTCCAGCCGATAGACATACGGTTGTCAACAAAAGGGCAACTAAGCTCTGCAGAGGAAACGTAATAGACAATGCAAGCCGCAAGCCCTGCTAAGAAAAACCTCTTTGTGACGGGGCGGGTTGTCGGGCGCCTTGTAGTTTTTGCAACTAGATAGCTACATATCACAGCCGAGACAATTGCGGTCACAATATAGGAGATAAAGTTCGGCTGAGACCCGGCATCTCGCCATAACGTAGGGGGGCTAGCAACCAGTGTCGAGACGAAAGCAATCACTGAGGCTGCCACCGCGGATATCGCAGTCCATGCCGCGTTGAATTTGGTACTAGTTTCCTCGACAGTCATCTCTAAGGTACCACGCAGGTGATGTCTGATCCCTGACCGAGGATCCCAACGCTTACTTCTTGCCGTTTTACGACCTTCCCATTCAAAATCGCGGTCATCTCATAGCGGCCTGGCGGAAGTGAACCGGTGCTAGCAGGCTGTTGAAGAAGGATCACGTTTGGCCTTGAGGATAGCCTCGTCACCGTTGTGGTAGGCGAATGTGATG
>NZ_JAIUGW010000043.1:0-16822 GCF_020164795.1 Mesorhizobium sp. ES1-3 | reverse complement strand
AATGTTGCAACGCTATTCCCGCATTCCTCACCGATTAGGAAACCAGATCAAAGCCTTGCGGATAGTTCACCGGCGACCAATTCGCTTGGAGCTTCCTCAGTGCAGCTGTCGCGACGGTCCTAATCGCCGAACTAGCGAACGAGTACGACTTCCATCTCAGCTGCACGGTACGACTGAATGGAGGCGCAAAGTCGCCATGCGATAGGCCAGGACCGGGCTTCTTCTCCCGATCTGGCACTCTTTAACGCCAAGTTGGAAGGATGAGATCGTGTGGTGGTGCATGGTATACCAGGCAGCGAAGCTTGAGGGCACAGGCGACGTGAATGGGAGATACCGCAATGAAGGACAAAGCTGGTCGCGACTGCCTTTGCCCGGCTACCCAAATTCTCGTTTTTTTGGTGCCGCAGCCCGGACTGAAGGCTGCGGCTCCCTCGCTCCCGCACGCTACCAGCCCTGGCGGGCATACCATTCGTCGATATCGCGACGAACTCGATCCTTCTCGATACCGTAGCGCTCCTGGATCTTGCCTTCTAGCTGGTCGCGCTTGCCGCCGATGCGGTCGAGATCGTCATCGGTAAGCTTGCCCCACTGCTCCTTGACCTTGCCCTTAACCTGCTTCCAGTTCCCTTCCACGCGGTTCCAATCCATGCTCGGAAGTCTCCTTGTTGAACACGAGGGCAAACGGCCGCAGGGCGCAGATGTTCCGGTGCAGAGTGAACTGCCGCTGGTTTTATTTTGGAACATTTCTGAGCTTGCGATTTGGGAATGAGACGGCGGGCAGTCCCCGCACCCTCGCAAAAGGCGGCTTGCGGGACCGGGTTCCAGAGCCAGCACCGGGCCCCTTGGCTGTTCCCGCCGCGGCGGAGCCTAGGATTGAAGCTTGTACCTCAAAAATCCATCGTCTCTGTTGGTACCGCGGTGTCTCGAGTTTGCCGGCTTCAGTCCGCAGGGCGCCAGACGATCCTATTCTGAGAATCTGAGACTCGAAGCCTGCCGATCCGCAAGTGTTCTGATCTGAGGCGGCTCGTCCCAAGCAAATGCTGACACCTTCGATGTCGGGTAAACGTTTCGCTTGTAGGAGCGATTTTGTTGGTCGTGTCCCATCAAGCGGTGTAGCTGGCGGTTACGAAGCCGCTCGCGAGCGCGCCGTTAGTAGCGCTGTAGCGAGTGAGCGGGGTGTCGGTGGTCATCGGCGTTTTCCGGTAGGGTTTGGTTGTGGATCCAACCCCATTTCGGAAGGACCACCGATGACCGACGACATGATGAACCTGCGCACGCTCGTGGAGAAGACCCCGGATGCCGATCTGCTGCGCGAGATGATCGGCTTTGCCGCCGAGCGGAAGCGCCCCGGCCGTGACAAGCCTGCCGCATCCAAGCTTCCATTGCGGCTTGCAGGGCGCGGCGCATCTAGTCCGAGATGCAGGCCGTGAGCCGCCGTGGCTGTTGGCTGACATGGGACCTTCCGTCCTGACACTAATGCGCAAACTGTCGTGTTACGATCTGATGGCGCTAGGTCACCGATCTGACGGTTCTCAAAACAGATGAGGAGAGTTGCTACGTCCAGAATCAATCCCCGCGCCTTGCTCTTTCACCCCGGCAGCGCAGTCGTCGCCTTGCCGGTCGTGGCAACTGCACTCGGCACAGGGCCGCCGGGCCAAGACCCAGAACGGTCCAATCAATTGCGAATGCTGATTAATGTGCACAAGGCAGCATACTAGTCCTTAGGTGAAAACCGCGGCCTCGGTCGGGAGCCGGAGGCCGCATCGCCAGTTGCCCTTTTTGGCACGCGAACCGAGAGTATGCGAGGCGCCTCAGGCGGCCGCCTGCAAGGCCCGCTCGTTCGCGCCGCTTTCGCCCAGCTTAGTAAGGGTTTCGTCGGTGGCGGATTCTTCCTTGAGGGTCTGGCGCAGCAAGGGCAGCGCATCCTTCAGGCCCAGTTGCTCCGCCCACGCAATCAGCGTGCCGTAGCGCGCCATTTCATAGTGCTCGACCGACTGGGCAGCCGCCACGAGGCCCGCGTCGAGTGCCGGCTCGTTCTTGTATTCCTCGAGGATTTCCGAACCCTCTTCGATGATCCCGTCGATTGCGGGACACGTCTTGGCCCGGGCCTGCTTGCCTAGCATTTCAAAAACTTGCTCGAGCCGGTCGACCTGACCTTCCGTCTCGGTGCGATGCTTTTCGAAGGCTGCGCTCACCTCTTCCGATTGCGCCGCCTTGGCCATCTTCGGCAGCGTCTTTAGAATTTTCTTTTCCGCATAGTAGATGTCTTTCAGGCCATCCACGAACAGGCTTTCCAGGCCGTTCGCAGCGCCGAACGAACTGTTCTTCACCATCAATGTCTCTCCTTCGGTTGGCTTGCTGTTCCAAACAGAACGGCGTTCGCCCAGTGTTCAAAGTTAGCGAAATTCGAGGAAGGCGTTTCGACTTCCTCGAGCAACCAGAACCGACAGAGTCAAGCGACGTTCCCGGCGAAATATTTTGTGATCTTCTACTCGACGAGGCACGGGGTCGGGCTGGGATGGTGATCACTTCGGGGGCGCTTGCCGCCGCGTGAAAAGATTTGGTCTATCATGGTGAGCGCGGCACTTGGCCCGGCAGGGACCAGAAGATCCTGGGCGGCGACCTTCTGAGATGCGGCAAACGGATTGCCAGACGGCATATGCCGTCATGCGTCGTCGACCCGCCGACCAAATGCGCTAGCTGTAACGGGAAAATAGGGCAATTCACCGAAACCGGCTGTCTCGGACGGTGTATGATCGTCGGCAGCCTGATGACGCTGCTGGTCTCGCAGGTCTGATGGCGGAAAGGCTGAGTTGCCGCCTCATTCCTGGAACCCTTGGACTTGGGTCCGATCTCCTTCTAGCGAGGTGGAACCAACGTGCCGTCTGGGTGACTAGACCTTTGGAACGAAAGCCGGTTCCGGGAATTGGTATTCGTCTCGACAATACAGGAGGTTGCCATGGGACGCGGTATATTGCTTTGGCTGCTGGGAGTTCCAATCCCGATAATCATTCTGCTCATGCTGTTCGCACGCTAGGAGCGTCAGATGAACCCCGTAATTGCTGACATTGAAGTTTCCGGCTCAAGGGAGTCGTCGTCATCAGCCGTGAGCTGGGCCCCGATCATTGCGGGTGCTTTTGCTGCGTCGACGCTGACGATAATCCTGATGCTGATCGGCTCGGGACTGGGACTGACGATGATTTCACCCTGGACCGGCGCAAGCGCGTCGGTCACCACTTTCGCGGTTTCGGCCGCCGTATGGCTGGTCGTCGTACAATGGCTGTCGGCCGGGTTAGGCGGTTATCTTACCGGCCGCCTGCGCACAAAATGGGTCGGCGTTCACGATGATGAAGTCTACTTTCGCGATACCGCGCACGGCTTCCTTGCCTGGGCCTTAGCAACGCTGCTGGTTGCGGGGGTCTTCGGCTCGGCTTTATCGGCAACAGTCGGGGCGGGTGTGCAGGCCACGTCCAACGTCGTCTCGGGCATGGCTGCGGGCGCTACTTCCGCCGTCACGAATGCCGCGGGCGGCGCGGGTGACAATGACAGCTTGGGCTACTTCGTCGATGCGCTGTTCCGGCCAGCCAATAGCGGAACCGCCGCTCCTGCTGGCCAGAACGATGCCGGCGCGACCGCCCAGGCGACCCACATCCTTGTCGCGAGCGCTTCCAGGGGAGGGGTATCGGCCGACGACAAGACTTATCTTGCGAAACTGGTCGCATCCCGCACCGGGCTTTCGGAGGCCGATGCCGCAAAGCGCGTAGGCACGGTTCTCGCAGGAATAGAAGACGCCAAGAACAAGGCGAAGGCCGCCGCGGACACTGCCCGAAAGGCAAGCGCCACTTTTGCGCTGGTCGGCGCCCTTTCGATGATCGTGGGTGCTTTCATCGCCGGCGTTGCCGCGGCACTTGGCGGCAATCAGCGCGATGAAGACGCGGCCCGCCACTGACCGCCAGCTGCCTTGCTGGGTTGCCTGATCAAATTCGCCCGTCGGCTTGCCGGCGGGCGCTCGTCTTTGGTGGAACGTGGTAGTCGAAATCAAGGTCGGCTGGTTGAGAGTCTCCGCCTGAGCGAACGTGCTGTGGTGATGTAAGTTGGCCAGCCTCGGCGCCTCGATATCGCCATACCTGTTCATGTTCTATTCCTCCGGGGCAATCGAGGACCAGTGGAACAAGAGCTATCTCCGTGCCAATCGGGCCATAGCGGGACTGGGGATGGCGTTCTGGGGGACCGTTTCGGTAGGCGTGCTGATCGTGGCCGCCCTCATGCTGGCGACGCACGGCTTCGACCAGGTGGAGGACTATCACCAGTTGCCGTTGATGCTGATCCCAGTATTCGGCTTGTGGGGTTTCGTCCTGCTCATAGCCTCTCTCGCCTTTGCCTGCCTGGTGGCGGAGTTGCGGCAGGGCAAGCCGCCAAGGATCGTTGCGATCGAACTTGGCTCCACACTTTGGCGCGCCGCCTCGGCGCAGGACCCGGGCGGTGGATGGCGCAACTCGCGGCAAAGTTGGGCGGCAAGCGCCATGGCGAGCCGCATCGGATCGCCTGGCACAAGGTGAAGGATATCGGTATCGACATCGAGTTCGATGTGGATGTGCGTCAGACGTCGATCTTCGCCTGGCAGGACTGGCTGCGCGATCATGTCATCGGACGCATCCCGGGAGCTTGATGATGACCAACGTCAATCTCGAACATCTAGCTGGGCGATGCGTTCTATCGCAACGAGGCAAGAGCATCGGCTACATCGAGGAAATCTGCGCCGAACGGGATGACGACGATTTCGTCGCGTGGCGGTGCTCGATCTGTTTCGGCTGCGCCGCTGTGATGGTCTGTACCGCATCCCTTGGGACAAGCTCGACATCCGACCCGGCGCGCCCGCGGCTGCTGTGCCCGATGACCGAACTCTCTGGCATGAAGAGCGCACCCGATCTTCGCGAATAGGTCATCGCCGCGCACCGTCGTGAATTTTCAGCGCAGCATGCTCGCGGCCAGAAAAACCGCGGCTGCCACCAAAACGACAGCTGCTATGACCAAGAGCGGCCAGTTGCCGCGAGGCCGCAGTTCCGGTTCGCCTTCGATCGGCCGCATCGCATTGGCGAAGCTGGCGTCGTTCTCGAATTTTGGCCGGGAACGTGGCGGCTCTGCTTCAGCTACCGGATTTTGTGTGTCGGCCGCCTCGGCGTCGGTTTCCAGCGGGGCAATGGCGGGATCGAATCCCGGCGTTTTGTCCTGCGTCGCTCCCGCCTGAATCTCTCCTCTGGCAGAGGCAGGAGTAGGATTTGACATCTTCGCCATGACCTCTCTCTTTCCAATTTCCAACCGAACTCTGCCAAATCCGCGGCGGAGGTTTGCAATGCCTAGATTTGCTCAAGCAGGATCCTGGCGTCCTTGGCCGCAACGATGAACGCCTGTCTCGCGACCTTTGGATCTTTTTCGCCACGCATCACGGCGAGGCACGCCCTGATCGCGGCAAGCCACATTTCGGATGTCGGCTTTGGCCAGTCCCGCAGCAGCACTTCAGCGGCATCGGACACGGGGACGACAACCCTGTCTCGTTCAATTCGGCCCGGTTGAATGACGACCGTTTTTCTGAAACGGCCTGTAAGCACCTGCCCCTCCGAGACCTGCCGCTGTCACTTTACGAAGCCTGCCGAAGGAGACGGCGTCGCGCAGACCGCTCCCAACTCCGCGACCGTCGATTTGTTCCCGCGCACCCGGCGTTTGGAATGGCGGCGCCTAGAAACCGCTTGCCTCCACGGCGGTCTTTGGCGCCGCCTGGTCCGCCATCGTGTCATCTGGACGCGGGGAACAAAGCGCATTTTGGCTTGTTAGGAACGCAGCGAAAATTCGCTCACTGATAAAGGATAAAGCCGATGAAAACACGACACCTTCTTGCCGCCTTCGCCACTGCTTCCGTTGTTCTCGCAATGCCTGCCTTCGCTGCCGACAGTGCCCAGGATTTTGTCGACAAGGCTGCCGTAGGCGGCAAGTTCGAGGTCGATTCGAGCCAGATTGCCCTGGGCAAGACCCAGGACAAGCGCATCAAGGATTTTGCTCAGATGATGATCCGTGACCACGGCGCCGCCAACGCCAAGCTGGAAGCGGTCGCCAACCAACAAAAATTGAAAGTACCGGCAGCGCTCGACGCCCAGCACCAAGCGGATCTGGACAAGCTCAAGAACGCGCAGCAGCCGATCGATCCACTCTATGTCGACATGCAGCGAAAGGCGCATGACGACGCAGTCAAGCTGTTTGAAGATTATGCCAGCGGTGGTGACAACGCGGCACTCAAGACTTTCGCCCAGCAGACGGTCGGTACGCTGAAGATGCACCAGCAGACGATCGAAAAGATCGCCGCCGGGCAAGATGACATCACCGGAGCGACAACGCCGGCGGTGAAGACCGACAATACTCCGAACGCCGCCGCTCTCGTGCCGGGCGCAAACAGCTTCACCGAAGCCCAGGCCAAGAGCCGTATCGAGAATGCGGGATATAAAAACGTGTCGAAGCTTACCAAGGACGACCAGGGCATCTGGCGCGGTCAGGCCGCCAAAGGAGGCGAAAACCTCAACGTTGGGGTCGATTACCAGGGCAACGTCCTTGCAAGCAAGTGAGCATGGATCAGGAGAAATCACATGAAAACGGTAACCGGACTTTTCGACAATTATGACGACGCAGCCGATGCGGTCGGCGAACTCGAGGCGACGGGCGTTCCGCATTCCAATATCAGCATCGTCGCCAATAACTCGGATGACTGGTACGACACAAACCGTTCCGAGGCCGCCGAAGATGCGGGCAGCGGTGCGGGAATCGGAGCTGTGGTCGGCGGTGCCGGGGGCCTGCTCACGGGGCTTGGCGTCATGGCCATCCCTGGTGTTGGCCCGGTGGTCGCGGCCGGATGGCTCGCCGCCACCGCCGTGGGAGCGGTGGCCGGTGCCGTCGCCGGTGGGGCGGCCGGCGGCATCATCGGCGCCCTGACGGACTCGGGCGTGCCCGAGCGCGATGCACACGTGTATGCGGAAGGTGTACGCCGCGGCGGCACCCTGGTGACGGCCAAGGTGCAGGACGAGCTCGTGCCGAACGCCGAGGAGATCTTGGGTCAGTTCCGATCGGTCGACCTGACTGAACGCCGCAGGATGTACGAGGCCGACGGCTGGACCGGCTTCGACGTCAATGCAGGCGAATACGTGCCAGGCGAGATCGACCGCGACCGGGGACGCGCAATCAATCGACGCTGAAAACCGAATCCGCGGACGAGGTCGGGAAACTGGACCTGATCCTGCTGCGGCACCGAATGTAGCCCTCGATCCTGCTTCGTTATGACGGAGCGCTACGATCGAACCCATCTCGACGGAATCGGGTTGGGTTCGATCTCACTTGTGGGGAGCCGTAGGCACGGCGAAGAGGTAGGCGTGAGCCTCTGCCTTTTTCTGCCTTCTGCGGAATCGGCCCTGCACGATCCTTCAGTGACGGAACGGACGGGCCGCCCGCAATAGATGTCATTAAATCAGCTTTGCCGCTCTTAAATGCGTACATCACTGGGGATGCCGATTTCATGGCGGAATTTCCACTTATCACCGACATCCATATTTCCAAGCCCGGCTCTTTTGCAACCAAAACATTGCGGACACGTTTGTCTTACGGTGCGCAACCAGGAGGAGGATGCCGTGAACGGAATAATCTATCTTGTCGGCCTCGTGGTGGTCGTTTTGTTCATTCTGTCACTTTTTGGACTTCGGTAAGATCATGGCCAAAATAGCCCCGACGGAAAGCGTTGCAGTGACCCCAAAAGGGGCTACATCGTCCTATCTTGAATGGGGAGGCATATTCGGCGGGGGTGTCATTGCTTGCGCCACTTCAGTGGTTCTTTTGCAATTCGGGTCAAGTGCTGGTTTGGGGCTGGGTTCTCCAACTCTTCCCAACGGGGGCGCCTCTTGGAATGTGCTCGTGGCCGGGCTGTGGGTAGTTATCGTCGCCATAGCAAGTTCCGCAGCCGGCGGTTATGTAGCTGGACGAATGCGCACGCGCTGGGAAGATAGCAACCAAAGCGAAAGCGAATTCCGCGATGGCATACACGGCATCGCAGTCTGGGCTCTAGCGACACTCGGAGCAGCGTTTTTCTTGGCGATGATTGCTGGCCACGGCGCGGCCGCCATAGCCAATCCCGCTGTCAACGAAAGCACGATGCGCCTTTCAGCCCATATAGCTGCCATATTTGGCTTTGCGACTGCTGCAGGCTCCGCGCTTGGCGCTGCGGCAGCATGGTTTGCAGCGATTTCCGGGGGTGAACACCGCGATGAGGGAATCGCTTTTCACCACGTCGTGCCGGTGTTGTTGCGCAAGCGCTAGGCCGCGGCATCTGTTTCTGTGGGGATATCTGTGGGGTAGCGGAAATGCCGTGTTGCTAACCCATTGTTTTGACTGGTCGGAGTGGCAGGATTTGAACCTGCGACCCCCTCGTCCCGAACGAAGCGTTTTGCGACCGAAAGCCTGGATTTCCGGGCTTCTTTGTTGCCGTTCCGGCCGTTTGTTCCTCTTTATTTCCGGGGTTTCCGGTAGGTTTCCGGTAGGTATCGGGCATGTGTTCTAGGCCTGTTCTATCGCATCCGAACGACATTGCTCTTAACCTTGAGGGCTGGAGCCTTCGCCGTGATCCGCTCCGCCGCTTCGGCTTGGAAGTCGGGATGATGGTGGTAATAGGTCGAGCGGAGAACCGCCTCCGTCATGCCAAGATAGTCGGCAGCGAGCGATACATCGGTGCCGTTCTGCATAAGCCACGTTGCAGCGGTATGGCGAAGGACGTGCGGCGTTACGTCGGTTTCGAAGTTGCCCTCTTCGTCATGCCACCCAAGCCCGGCCGCCTCGCACGCCGACTTGAACGCCTTGCGGACAGAGCCGATCGGCTGGCCTTCCCACTCGACAACGAAATCATGCGAGATCATGCGGCCTAAATTTAGGCTCTTCCGTCGCTTCTCATATTTCAGGAAGATCGGCGTCCGTGACCAGCGCCGCATATGCGCGACCAGGCGGTCGGGGAGCCGCACCGGCGGCTGACGCTTCTTCGTCTCGCGCTCGCCGTCCGCCCGGCGGAAGAACACGCCTCGATCGAGGTCGACATAGGCCCGGCCTTCAGTAGGGCGGATTGCAGCGTCACAGATCGCGCCCGACCGCGTGCCGGTGTAGAGCGCGGTCAAGATGAAGCGAGCGACGTGGCGGCCGGTGTAGCGGTCGCTGGCTTGACCTTTCCACGTCTGGCGCATCCGCCACGCGGCGCGGATAAGACGCGCGGCCTCGGCCCTCGTAAGCCAGCGCTGGCGACCTTCTGGTTTGTCCGGCAGCACGATCGCCGGGATCGAGGTGACATAGCCTTCTCTGTAGTAGTGCTTGAGGGCGGCGCGGAGGTCTTCAAGCTGGCGACGGCCGGCGGGTGCGGTTGCCGCCTGCCGCATGTAGTCGCGGCAGACCTTGCCGTTGATCTCGCTTACGTTCATGCGGCCGAAGAACTTCAGGACGGCGGCGAGGCGGGCGGCGGTTTCGGACGGCCTCGCATGGTCGGGGGCAACGTCAGTCGAGTAGACGTTGATAACGTCGTTGATTTTTACCTGATCGGGGTCACGGTTACGGTCGCGCGCCGGGGCGTGCTTTTCCGCGAGGTGCTTTTGGAGGCGTTTCTCAGCCTCGCCAAGCTCGCTTCGGCCGCAGCCTGTGCCAATTCGACGATCTCCGTCTTGGATATACCAGCCGGCGGCGTGCATGAGTGAGCCGTTTTTCTTCCGGTATTCGTCTCGCCAGACGAGGCGGGCACCTTTGGAGGGACGCGGCATGCCTGGACCATCCTTTCGATCGCGGCCAAGGTCACGTACTCCCGGCCGGCAATAATAGCGGTTTCGAGGCGACCGGCGTCGCGTTCCCTGCGCAAGCCTTTCGTTCCCATTGATCCATCGGGGAACGCGATCCTTGCGGCCGTGTCAAGCCGGATCGGCCGATCTTTGTGGTAATTGCAAAGAGGCATTGTTGTAACGTGTTCGGTTTTTGTCATGTGGCACCATCAGGCAAAGCCAAGCCCGTCCGTGCGGACCGCGAGCGGGCACACAGGTTCGGCGTGGTCAGATTGAACAGGAATGGGGTCAGGGAGCGCCGTGGGGCGCGATAGAGAGGATCGACGGGCTTCTAGGCGCGGTGAGTGCGCCGCCGGACGATCCTGCTCACGGCACCGCCGCTCAACCGAAAGAGTTTGCCTAACGTGCGATGTTGCATCACGCCTCGGAGATTGCGGATCGCTTCAACCCTGCGAGGGGTCTGCTTGCGGAAGATGCTTGTGCCGTGAGCGATCCGATCCGCCGCGTTCTCTTTCGGCGTCTTCCACTCCAGATGAGCCGGTGCGACGCAGCCATCATGTCCGCGACCGCATGTATGCGCAGCCTGATGCTTGGATGTCGTCGGAGCACCGTGAGCGCGCTTGCATACGAACCGGTGCGCGTATTCGTGGTTTTTCCCGATGCGTATGCGACCGTAGCCGTCGGCATTCCGACCATGCGGCCAAATTAGGCATTCGTTGGTATCGTGCAGCAGGGCGACTTCCAAGAGGAAGCGCATCGACGCGCCGCGAGGCGCAGGACGGCGACGAATAGGCTTAAGACCATGGTTCATAGGCATTGTTTTTTCCTTCGATTAGAGCCGAGGGCGCTCCGCTCAGGGCGGCCGGTCGGCATTGATGCGCGCGCGAATGCGGGCCGCCGGGCGAAGTCGCGGGCGGTCAAATTTGGCGGCGATGGAGGGGTTGTGAGACTGATGCCTTTTGTCAGCTATGGGCGTTGGAACCCGGCATCGGCTGGTGATTTCGGCCTTATAAACCTTGGTTTTGCGGCCTTTGGCTGGTAGTGTTGTCGGCAGCGGTTTGGGAACCGTTTATCTTTGCTGCCGCTTTCGAGGCTTCCGCTTCGGAGGCGGTTTTCTTTTGGGAGGCGGGTCCGGCGGGATCAGCTTTGGCAAAGACGCGATCGACACGCTGCGAGCCGTCAAGTAGGCCAGCCTTCGGGCAAGGAGAGTTGACACATTCTCTCGGTTCGCCTCGATTTCGGCCAGTAGAGCCGCCGCCGCTTTCGTCTGCGACACGCGCTTGCCTCGAAACGGTTCGCCTCTCTGGTATTTCGGGTGCCGCTTTCCCCGCACCCTCACAAGTTCCCTCTCAATCTCCGGCCCGAGCCATTGTCGTTGCTTCTGGAGGTAAGCGACAAGACCGGCACGGTCATAGATGCGCCGAACATCAATGACCCGGCTGGGATAGCGGCATGCCCATTTTTCAAGAGTATCGAAGTTCTCTCGGTCGATGCGTGCAAGCATGTGACCGTGGAGGTCGCCGATCGGCGTCTTTTCAAAGACCGTTAGAGCGAGCAGGGGGGCTTCGCGCCGCTTGAGCATGTCGTTCAAGTCGGAACGAGCCTTTGCACAATACTGAAGGCTTTCGGCGTCGCCGGAGACGGAGGGCATTATAGTGACCACGACATTGCATTCGGCCGCGTGCGCGAAGTCGTTGATCGTGCGCATCTCTGTGCGCGTCAACAATGCCGTCGAGGGCCATCCACCTGTCTGTATTTTTAAGGACTTTCCAACCACGCTGAATAACTACTAATGCGCGACCGTCTCTGGCGACGCATTATCCCTGTTTAAAATGCTGTTTTCGCTGGATTTTCTCCGGTGTTCCCAGTCGGAAAAACGTGGATACTTGCTCACGGCCGTGCGGGGCCTTTCAGGCAACAAAAAGCCCGGCGCGAGGCCGGGCTTTGCACCGTCGATGTCCTTAGGGGTCAGGTGGGCTCACGCCCGAAAACCAGTTCGCGAGCGCGGATGATTTCGAGAACCTTTTGGGTGTAAAGGCGGCGCGGTCGGCTCTTGGAAGCTACGATCGAGGGCCAGCGCTCGATCCAACCAGAAACTGTTTGGTGTGGCACGGCGGCAAGGCGCGCACTCTCGGCAACGGTGACAGTGTTTTCAAGTTTCGTAATCATGGGGAAAGCTCTCAAGGCACGCGAAAGCGCTCCAGCGTGACAGCGCTAGAGATCAAGGCTCGCGAAGGTGGGAACAAAAAAGCCGCCCGGCTTGGGGCGGCTCTCTAGGGGCGGACCGACGGAGTTCGACGCCCTGCATTAAGCCCTACTTTGCATCAGACGTCGGTGCAAGTCCGCTTGCACAAATTTCACACAATTAAAAATGGTTGGCGTCCGCCGAGATATCGAAGCTCAACGCGATACCCACCAATGGTTCGCTTAGGGTGTACCGTTTTCGCACTCCCGGCCACTTAGGTTCCTTAATTCAATTTGACAACTCAAATCGAACTGCATAATAGCGAACTATCCAAATCGAACTATGAGGGTTTTTATGTTCGTTCGGGCCTATTTACGCGCATCGACCAAAGAGCAGGACGCAGAACGGGCAAAGGCCGATCTTCAGGCGTTCGCGAAGAATAAGGGATTGGCAATTGCCGCAACCTACGTCGAGAATGAGAGCGGGGCGTCACTTCAGCGGCCGGAGCTTTTCCGGCTGCTCGCTGACTGCCAGCCCGGCGATATTCTGCTGATCGAGCAAGTCGACCGCCTAAGTCGCTTGAACGCGACGGATTGGGATCGTCTCAAGCGCGAGATCGACGATCGTAAGGTGCGGGTTGTCGCTTTGGACTTGCCGACCTCCCATATGATGATGACGCCTACGGCCGACGAGTTCACCGGCCGCATGTTCGGCGCGATCAACGGCATGATGCTCGACATGCTCGCGGCAATCGCCCGAAAAGACTACGAGGATCGACGTCGGCGCCAAGCGCAAGGCATCGAGAAGGCAAAAGCCGGCGGCCTATACCGAGGGCGCCCTGAAGACGCGAAGCGCAATGCCGCTATAGTAAGGATGCTGAAGGACGGCCAAAGCTGGAATAGCATTGTTTCCGCTACCGGTTGTTCACGATCAACGCTTAGCAGGCTCGCAAAAAGAGCCTGATTTCCCATTGCTATGATCGGCAGGTGCTGTGCGCGTCTGTTTAAGACCGTTGAGTTGTCCCGTACTTGTCTTGCAAGCTATTGTTTTCATTATATCTCGTTCTGGCTTGGACGGGCTTTCGTGCCCATCTCGAACCGACTTGCGCTCTCAGCGCGCGAATGGCAACTACATCATCAACAACGACAATGCAGGCGATTGTGTTTCGCGTGATGTGGGGCGTGTATTAATATCCCACGCGTTCGCCGTTCAATCGATGCAACTATCGATGGCCTCTCTCCCTTCTCGGCCAATGAACGAGGCTTAGCGCCGACAGTTCCTCTTGCCACGCCGGTCGGCAACCAAACATGGACGTCGGCAGGATCTAGGGCTTATAAGCGCTGACGGCTGCACATAACGCACTTCCAGCAATATCCGAGAGCTTTGCGTGACGATAGAAAAGCTAGATCCAATCGAACTCCGGCTTAGGAGGATGTTTACCCCAAGCCCTAACCGAGCAGCCAACGGCGATCGCAGCGTTTGGCTGTCTTCCAGCATCGGTAGCGTCCGCACCCAGAACCAAGATCGCGTGGCCCACCTAGTAATGCGTGACAAGGAGACGCCTGCCAGGGACTTCCGTGTCGCCGTTCTTTCCGATGGCATGGGAGGGATGGCTCAGGGCGACGTTGCTGCAACAATCACGGTCAGTGCATTTTTGACCAGATTGCTGAGAACGACGCGCCTTTCCCCTAGAGAAAGGCTTGAGGGCGCCGCCAACTATGCAAATGAGGCGGTTTTTAGTGCGCTCAATTTGACAGGGGGAGCCACGCTTTCTGCGGTTCTTATTGACCGGTCTGGGAAGCACTTTGGTGTAAATGTAGGGGATAGCCGGATATACGGTATTTCGCGGTCCAAAGAATTGTTTCAAGTAAGTACCGATGATACGATTGCAGGATATTTGGGGGCGGGCGCCAATGGGGGGCGTGTGAGTGGAGAACTTGTACAGTTCATTGGTATGGAGCAAGGGAGCCTCGAACCCCACGTGATAGAGCTTCAGTCAGGGCGTTTCGACTACGCCCTCCTGACGACGGACGGCCTACATGGAACCGACATCGAGACGATGAAGAAGATCACATCTCGCTGCCAGGCATTGGACCGCGAGCTCCTCAGCAAATTGACATCCCTCAGCAATCTTCTTGGCGGACGCGACAACGCATCCGGCGTCGTTTTGAATTTAAACCAGGATTTCGGGACCGAGCCAATAGAAGGTCGAGAGGTTACTGTGTTTTCCGTCTCGGAAAATTTGAACATTTGGATTACGAAAAGCGGCGGGGAAAGATCGGATCGTGAACAATTAGGTGCTGCATCGGAACGGCCTCGAAAGGTCGAAGAAGAAGGTCATGCCCCAGTGCCCAAGGCGCCCGCTGGCCAATCACGGCAGAGCAAACCAGCGCGAAAGTCTAAGCGGAGCAAAAAAGGTGTACCGCCGCAAGACGCTTCGCTCCCGCTTGAACCACCAACCAAGCCAATTCTGAACGTTGAATTTCCACCGCGTGACAACGACAAATGAAAATTCCCGCGCGTTATGTCAGCCAGGGAAAGAGCTTTGGCAACGGAGGAATGGGCGAAGCTGCTCTATACAAAGACATTCCCCTAGACCGGCTTGTCGTGATTAAAAGCCTGAAGGCGCACGTCGAGAAGAAAAGACTGCTTGACGAAATATCTGCCCTTCAGTCGATTAGATCGAAACACGTTGTTCAGATTTACGATGTAATCCCCGACGCCAAAGGCGACCTGGTTGGTCTCGTCGAAGAATATTTAGACGGCAATGACCTGACCGACGTGAAACCGCCGAACGATCTACATGAATTCTTAAAGATAGCATTTCCGATCGCGCGAGGGATTTCGGACATACACGCTGCGGGACGAATTCATCGTGATATTAAACGGCAGAACATGAAATTCGATGGCGAAGGTTGCTTAAAGATTTTCGACTTCGGTCTTTCACGAACTGAAAAGGTTGACGCAAACACTGTCGGGCAGATCGGAACTCGCGGCTACATGGCTCCCGAATTGTTTATTCCGGATGCCAGCGGAAAAGTATCCTTTACGCGCGCTGTAGATGTTTTTGCGTTCGGATCGACGTGTATGGCTATCTCACTCGGAAAGCTTCCAGTCGACCTGAAAAAGCTGCCGCCTGCGCTCCCATCGGCTGGCGTCGGTTTCAAATCGCTTCCGTTTGCCCTTCCTGCCGATATTTTGATGATACTAGATAGATGCTTTTCCGTGGCGCCTGCGCAAAGACCAAGTATGGCCGCAATCGCAGACCTAATGGGACGCCACCTATTAAAAGATCGGCACCGGGCTCTCCTGGTTCACAGCGGGGTAAGGTATGTTCTGGATGCGAAGCAAAAGGTGGCCAATCTGTCGGTCGCAGGCCAAGGCGCGTTCACTATTACCTATGATGGATTTGGCTTCGTCGTCGGGAATGTTGCTGGAAGCGTCTTCGTAAACAACATGGTAGCCGCGAATGGGATGGTCCTTCCGGGAGCCTGCGTGATTGTACTGGGTGCTCCAGCTCTCGGAACGCAGAGGACATCCATAACGGTAGACATATCTCACCCGGAGGTCTCGACATGAGCGGCATGCTTCATAAGCCTGGCGATACTATTGCCGATCGCTATCTAGTTTCAGTCTATGTTGGCGAAGGCGGTATGCAAGAGGTGTACAGTGCTCAGGATACGCTTTTAGGTAAATACGTAGCTCTGAAAGGTCCGAAGAACGCCTCTGCCTCAAAGAGATTTCATCGAAGTGCGATCGTCAGTGCCAGGGTAAACCACGCCAATGTCGCGAAAACTTTGGACTATATTGAGGAAAACGGACGATCATATTTAATTGAAGAGCTTATTGACGGCTGTGACCTTAGGGTAATGCTTACAAAATATGTGCCAAAGTTTGATCCATACATAGTTTCGCGCATCTTGCATCACTTGGCCAAAGGCATCGCCGCCTCTCATCATGCGGGTGTGATCCATCGAGACTTGAAACCCAGCAATGTCATGGCGGTTGGCGGCCCTGCCTTGAATGGCCTGAAGATTACCGACTTTGGCATCGCCAAGATGGCCGAGAAGGAATTGGAGGAGGCGGTGGAAGGGGGAGAGGGAAGCCTCACTGCATCTGCAACGGCTATCGGAGCCCTGCCATACATGGCTCCGGAGATGATTGAAAGTATGAAGGCAGCGGGTAAACCGGCCGATATATGGTCACTCAGTGCGATGATGTTTGAGCTTCTAACCGGCGAAAGGCCATTTGGCGCCGGGCTAAAAGCGATACCGAAAATATTAGCTTGCGACATTCGTGCGATACCGCCTCAACTTACCGGGCATCCGCAATTCAAATCGGCCGCATCAGAACTGCTCACGATCTTGAATGCCTGCTTAGTACTCGATCCTGGCAAGCGACTGACCGCCGACGCTGTAGTCACCGCATGCGAGGAACTCTGTTATTCGGTAGGGCCGCGAGAATTTGGTACTGTTTCTTATTTCGATAATGGATATTGGGGATTTATTCAGCCTCCGAAGGGTGACAACGTATTTTTTCACAGAAACAGCATATATGGAGGCGATAAAGTCAAGCTTGGAGATCGATATTGGTACGCTAAGCATCAAGGCGGACAGGCAGATCGTGCGTTTCCGCTTGTTAAGGCTCGATAAGTTAAAAGCCGAAAGATTTTTTTACACTTTCTGTTGGGGACCGTTGCAACTTCGATCTGTTGCAAATTCGTCGCCGGTGAACTATCCGCAAGGCTTTGATCTGGTTTCCTAATCGGTGAGGAATGCGGGAATAGCGTTGCAACATT
>NZ_JAIUGW010000042.1:0-22121 GCF_020164795.1 Mesorhizobium sp. ES1-3 | reverse complement strand
CCACGCTTCAAACTGGTGGACAATATGCTGACCAAAGCCTTCGCCCGGCTCGATGAGGACGAACGGCCAATCCTGCATTCCGATCAAGGATGGCAGTACCAGATGTCGGCATTCCAGCGCAGGCTGGAAGCCAGAGGCCTTGCACAAAGCATGTCACGCAAAGGCAATTGCCTCGACAACGCACCGATTGAGAGCTTCTTCGCCACGCTCAAATCCGAACTCTTCCATCCGGAAAGGTTCGAAACTGTCCAAAGCCTCGATACGGCCATCGAGCACTACATCGACTACTACAACCACCGCCGCATCAAACTGAAACTGAAAGGGCTGGCCCCTGTGCAATACAGGACCCAGCCCTTAAATCTACCAGATCAATGAACCGTCCAACTTTACGGGGTCAGTTCATTTGTCTGGGGCTTTTTTTATTTGCGCTCCGCAACCAGGTCGATCTCGTATTGAGGGCAGGCGGGGCCGCGCCGTCGGCGTGTTCCGCCATGCGCCCGACCCCGTCGGCTGGGTCCTGATGGGAGGGCGGGGGCTCGGCCTGATTGAGGCGAGGGGCAGAGACTTGCGATGTCACGCAACCAAGTCAGTTTGCCGGCATTAGTATCTAGAACGCGCCGGAGGAGGTCTATGCTACACGATAGCGTGCCCCGGGAATTTGAGATCGGTGACGAGGTCGCCTTGACGGGTACGGTCACCACCCTAGCGGACGCGCCAAGGTAAACATTCCATCGTATGACCCACCCTATTCGGTTGACCCGCCACCTAAAACCCGCGCTGGAGATAAGATCGTTCTCGTTGGGGACATCATCCGCATCGATCGCAAGGCCGAGAAGTTGACCGTGCGGATTGACTGCGGCGGCTTGATGCGCCGGTGGCGATCACCAGTTCGCCGAGCTGCAGCACCTTTCGCGTGCGATTGAGGAACATTCCTGGCGGCACAACGTTGGGAGAGCTCTGCCACACCCGGTGCGCTCGTGCTAATCTCGAACTTGCAATGTGAATGGCTCTACCGGGCCGATTGGCGCCACCTATCGCGGCGCGCGGTTCTTGCAGCTATTTCCTCCTTGGTCGCAGGTGGTGCGACCGCAGCCGCGCCCGAGCAATCGCCCACTGTGCGGTCTGGCGTGCTGGGATTTGGCGCAGCCGCCTGGAACTCGACATGATCCAGCGACATGGGCTGAACATTTCGCACGGCGTGTGTCTCGAGATGCGGCATCTTGCCGGCAAGCAGGCGGGCAAGACCGCACTGCTGGCGGGCAGCATCGATGGCATTATATTGGATTGGCTCTGCGGCACGCGCCCGCCCGGGGAAGGCGCCGGCCTCGTTTTTGTTGCGTACTCCAGGGCGGTTGGTGCACTTGCTCCCGCCGCTCTCCCCGTCCGACGGCTGGCGGATTTCAATGGCAAACGGCTCGCCAATTCGGGCCAAGTCTCACCGCTGGTGGACCGCATCGTCGATCTGGAGGGCTCGCCAGCAGATCTTGTGCGCGATGCCCGCATTGCCCGGGATGACGAATCGGCTTCACTGTGTGGGCCGGCCGGAGCGCAGGCAGGCGGAGCGGGATGAAACTGGCGCTGATCGTGCTGCTTCTGTTGGTCGCTGCCCCCGGCTCCGCGGCACCCCAGACGATAGTGATCGGCTATATCGGCCAGACGCGTACGCCACCCTTGCCTTTGGGACCGCTCGATCAGCCCGTCAGCGATGACGGACTGCAGGGCGCGCGGCTGGGCATCGCCGACGACGGCGGGACGGGGCGCTTCCTAGGCCAGCATTTCGAGCTCGATCAACGCGTGCTGAAGTCAGGCGAAGCGCCCACGGACGCTATCGCCAGCCTTGCTGCAAGGGGAGTCGCTTTCGTCGTGGCTGATCTCGATGCGGCCACGCTGAGCCAGGCGGTTGCAGCGCCCGCAGCGGACAAGATGCTGTTCTTCAACAGCCGCGCGCCCGACGATGCGCTCCGCCAGCAGGACTGTCGCAAGAACCTCCTGCATACCGTTCCAAGCCGTTCCATGCTTGCGGACGGCCTTGCGCAATATCTCGTCTGGAAGCGCTGGCAGCGCTGGTTCCTGCTCGCCGGCCCGCATCCTGCGGACCAGGCGATGGCGGCAGCCTTACGCCGTGCGGCGACACGCTTTGGCGCCGAGATCATCGTCGACAAACCGTGGACGTTCCGCCCGGCCAATGGCCGTGCCGACACCGGACATGTCACGCTGCAGACCGAGATACCGGCCGCCACGCAGGTCGGTGATTACGACGTGCTGGTCGTCGCCGACGAGGCGGACGAGTTTGGCGCCTATCTCGAAGGACGAACCGCATTGCCGCGGCCGGTCGCCGGGACGCAGGGGCTCGTTGCAGACGGCTGGAGCGCGGTCAACGAGGAATGGGGCGCAACCCAACTTCAAGACCGGTTTCGCAAGCAAGCCGGGCGCTGGATGACAGCTTACGACTACGCGGCCTGGCTTGCCGTGCGCAGCGTCGGTGAAGCGGCAACACGCCTGCGCAGCCTCGATCCTGCTGCGATCACGGCCTATTTGCGCAGCGGCGACTTCCTTCTCGCCGGCTTCAAGGGACAGGGGCTGAGCTTCCGGCCGTGGGACGGCCAGATGCGGCAGCCGATCCTTATAGCGACACCGCGACTGCTCGTCTCCAGTTCGCCGCAGCCGGGTTTCCTGCACCAGCGCACGCCCCTCGACACGCTGGGCATCGACTTGGAGGAAAGCGCATGCAGGTTCTGATCGCGTTCCTGCTGTCTCTGCCCATCCTGGCTGGACCAGCCGCAGCGGAGACGATCTACGTATCGAACGAGCAGGACAATACGGTAGCGGTGGTGGATGGCGCCAGCATGAGCCTGTCCACGACCATCAACGTCGGAAGGCGCCCGCGCGGAATGGCGCTTTCGGTGGACAAAAAACTGCTCTTCGTAGCAGTGGGCGACGACAACCGGATCGACGTTGTCGATCTCGCCAAACGGCAGGTGACCGGCCAGCTCCCCTCGGGAGCCGATCCGGAGTTTTTTGTCGTGCATCCCGACGGCAAACGGTTGTTCGTCGCCAATGAGAACGACAATCTGGTCTCGGTGATCGATATCGCGTCCGCCGAGGTTGTCGGTACGGTCGAGGTCGGCGTCGAACCGGAGGGCATGGCGGTCAGCGCCGACGGCCGCTACGTTGCCTGCACCTCGGAGACCACCAGCATGGTGCATCTCATAGATGCCGGTACGCTTGAACTTGTGGATAACCTCCTGATAGACACCCGCCCCCGCGCGGCGGCGTTCTCGCCGGATGGGAAGCAGCTGTGGGTATCTTCCGAAATACGCGGAACGGTGACCGTCTTCGACACTATGTCTCGTGCCGAGACCGGCAAGGTCCAGTTCGAGGTTCCCGGTATCCGCCGCGAGGGCGTCCAGGCGGTCGGCATGGAAATTGCACGCGACGGCGCCACCGTCTATGTGGCGCTGGGTCCGGCCAACCGGGTGGCCGAAGTCGATACCAGGACGCTGGCGGTGCGTCGCCTCTATCTCGTCGGCCAGCGGCCGTGGCACGTGGTGCTGTCCGATGACCAGAAGCGCCTGGTCAGCGCCAATGGCAATTCCGGCGACATCTCGTTCATCGATCTGGAAAATGAGGAGGTGATGAAGTCGGTGCCGGTGGGACGCGGCCCCTGGGGAGTGGTGATCGGTCCATGAAGGCGCTGTCACTCGAGGGTCTTGGACACAGCTTCGGAGAGCGGCGGGTCCTCGATGCCGTCTCGTTCTCGGTCGCGGAAGGCGGGATGTGCATCCTGCTCGGACGCAACGGCGCCGGCAAGACGACGTTGTTCTCGCTGGTCACCGGCCTGTATCATGCCCGATCCGGCCAGATTGATGTGTTCGGCCACTCCATGCGGACCAATCCGGCCGCCGCACTTGCCCAGATGGGTGTTGTCTTCCAGCAGCAGACGCTCGATCTCGATCTCACCGCCACCGAAAATCTGCGCTATCACGCCTCGCTGCATGGGCTGGAAACCGGCATCAGCGAAACGAGATTGCGCGAGGAACTCGACCGCCTGGGGGTCCTCGACCGGTGCGACGAGCCGGTCCGTTCGCTGTCGGGCGGTCAGCGGCGACGTGTCGAGATCGCTCGAGCCCTGATGCACCGGCCGCGCATCCTGTTGCTCGACGAGCCGACGACCGGGCTCGACGTGCCTGGGCGCAGGGCGATCGAGCAGCACATACGTGCGCTGTGCCGGGAACGAGGTATTGCTGTTGTCTGGGCGACGCATTTCCTGGAAGAGGTGTCGGCCGACGACGACCTTGTGGTGCTGCACAAGGGCAAGCTGCGCTGGGCCGGCGTCGCCCGCCGTGTTGCCGTGGATCTTGCGGTCGGCAGCTTGGCCGATGCGTTCGATGTGCTGACGGATGCGGTATGAGAAAACGTCACGCGGTGCGGGCACTTACAGGCATCCTGCGCCGGGAGATGTTGCGAACGCTTCGGCAGCGCGGCCGGCTCCTCTCGGCGATCGTACGGCCTTTGGTCTGGCTCGCCATCTTCGCCGCCGGCTTCCGCTCGGTGCTTGGCCTGTCGATCACGCCGCCCTATCAGACCTACGTGCTCTATGAAGTCTATGTCGTCCCGGGGTTGGCGGCCATGATGCTGTTATTTCATGCCATGGCGAGCTCGCTGGCGATGGTCCACGACCGTGAGATGGGCAGCATGCGGCTGTTGCTCACGGCACCACTACCACGCTGGTACCTGCTCGCCGCGCGGCTGCTGGCGAGCGTCATCGTCGGTCTGCCGCTGGTCTATCTGTTTCTGCTGATCGCACGTCATTGGGACGTGCGGCCGCCGGTTCTAGGTTATCTCGCGGTGTTTCCGGCGCTTGTCTTGTCAGGCCTGATGCTCGGCGCGTTCGGGTTGCTGGTATCGTCCATTTCGACGCAGATGGAGAACTTCGCCGGCGTGATGAACTTTGTCATCTTCCCCACCTTCTTCGCCTCGACGGCGCTTTATCCGATATGGCGGCTCGCCGAGGCGGGGCCGGTGCTGGCGATGATTGCCGCATGGAACCCGTTCAGTTCGGCGGTCGAACTGATACGCTTCACGCTCTACCTGCGCTTCGATCCCGTTTCCGCTCTTGTCGTTCTCGCCTGTTTCGTCGTGTTTTTCCTCGCCGCGGTGGTCGGCTACGACCCCGGGCGTGGCCTGTGGTCCCGGCGCGGCGGCGACGGCTAAATCATCTCAGAGCATAAAGGTAAGCGGCAATGTCGCGCGCCTGCTGCTCTGTGATCCTCGTCGACGGCATGGCCGTGTGCGGATTGATCTCCCTGGCCTCCCGTATCCAACGGATCAGGTTCTCCGGATTGTTCGCCAGCACGCCGCCGATAAAGACCCGGTCGGCAAGGCTGGCGTCGAGGCGCGGACCAACCTGGCCTTGTGCCCCCGGCACGCCTGGGATTGTATGGCACCCGGAGCAACCATTCGCCGTCATGATCGGAATGGCGCGCGCGCCCACGCCGCCGGTCGCCATGTCGGACTCGTGGAGAACACGACCGCGTCGGTCGGACCACAAGGCCGCCGCGGCGACTACCGCGGTCAGCAGCAGGACCGCGGCGAGCGCGCCGCCGATCTTCCTGATCAGGCCGGAGCGCGCGGATTGCCCCCCTGAGTGGCGCGCGTCCACGCCGGTTGCCATGTCCGAGTCGTGGCGAGCACGATCGCGCCGGTCGGACCACAAGGTTGCTGCGGCGACTGCCGCGGTCAGCAGCAGGACCGCGGCGAGCGCGCCGCCCACCATCCTAGCCAGGCCGGAGCGCATGGCTTGCCTCCCTGATTCCGCTCTTGCTTATCCAAAGGCCGGCAAGCAGCAAGGCGGCTCCGCCATAGATCAGTCCGGCGGGAATCCACATCACCAGGCCGGCGAGCTGCTGGTCCTCGATCGGAGTCAGACCCCAGAGTGCCGCGCCAGCGGCATTCTGCGGGTACCAGAGTTTGGGCGAGAACAGCAACAGCACACCAAGGAGACCGGTGTGCAGCGACGTTAAGAAGAGATGCATGACCCCGCTGCCATAAGCCCGCTGGCGGCCGGCACGCGGCAGAATCACCCACCAGAACAGCAAGGCCGTGCCGAGGAAGCTCGCATGCTGGGCATAGTGCAGCACGCCCTGCTGAAGTGCTGCCTCGAAGAGGACGGGGACGTGCCAGACCCAGATCGCGATACCGTGGATGACGGTTGCGTTGAGGGGGCGACTGGCAACGGTCCAGACCATCCGGAAAATGTTGCCGTGCGTGAGCCTTCCCGTCCCTTGGCGGAGCGCGGCCGGCAATGCCCATATCAAGGCTGCGCCGGGGCAGGCGGCGACAAGGAGCGGCGCAGCGACCGCCATCAGCAGTTCATGCTCGATCATGTGAGCGGCAAACACCCGTTCGCCAAGCGCATGGACTGGGCTGACCAGCGCTCCGGTCAGCACGCCCCAGCCGGCGGCGAACAACAGCGCCTGTCGCATCCGCTCGGGGCGGCCCCTCATGCTGCGGCGCCACAGCCGGCGTGCTCCGACCGCATAGGTGAGCGCGATTGCCGCCAAAGGGACCGAGATGGGAAACGCAAGCGTCCATCCCGCTTCGGGCGCGCCGGCGCCATAGCAGACCGAAGTCGAGAAGAAGGCCTCGAAGCTCATCGCAGGCACTCGTCGAGAATGAGCGCGGCGCTGCCTTGCATGACGATGACGAGGGCAAAAAGCAAAGCCGCAAGAATGCCGAGATCGGCGACGAATTGCTCAGTGGTGCGCGCGCGCTCCGCCTTGAAAGCCGCGCCCCCCTGCCGCCTTGCCCGCCAAGAAAGCATGCCGCCGAGAAGCGAAAGCAAGGCCAGCAGCAATGCGATCGGAAGCACGACCGGAACCTGGCGATTGCACTGCCAAGGAACAAGCGCGTAATTCAGCTGCGTGGAGATCGCCCAAGCCAAAGGCCCCGATAGAAGGCCACCCCAGGACGTTCCCAACCGGAGCGCGCGCATCAGCCCAGCCTCGGTACCCAGTAGATGAGCAGGTAGATCGGGATCCAGATGAGCACCACGAAATCCCAGTAGAAGACGTTGTCGCCCACGTCGCCGAAACGCCGGCCGCTATATCCATGGCGTGTGAACATCAGCACAGTCAGCACGATCGTGTCGCCCACATCGGTGATCAGATGGGTGGTGTGCAGCCCAAGCAGCACCCAAAGCATCGAGCCGTATGCGTTTGTGTCCCAATAGATATTCAACGCCGGGAACTCGAACCAGCGCACCACGAGCGGAGCGAGACCGAACAACGACATCACAATCATGCCGATCCGCACCGGTACGATAGCGCAATCCTCGGCGTAGCGATTGAGGATGTGGTTTGGCACAAGGCTGGCGACCAGCAACAAGGTGACGACCGTTCCCGGCCAATGGTTTGGTTCCGGGGCGCTCAGACGCCAGTTGGGCCATGACATCGCAAGGTAGAGATAGGCGCCGGCGGCCAGCGCAAAGCCCGTCCCTTCCAACGCCATGAAGCCGAGCGTGCCCCACCAGGTCGGGCTGCGAGGACCATGGCCAAACGTAGGGAGGGCGGAAAGGTCGGTGACGGGCCGCTGGTTCATTCCTCGTCCTCCGGATCGCCCTTGGGCCAGAACCAGCCGACCAGCGTGAGCGCGATCGGCACGGCGCCCCACACGATCGCCCACGGCGTGAAGATCGAGTAGAGGAAAGTGGCGCCCACGGCGATCGCCGCCAACAGCGGCCAGATCGATGTCGTCGCCGATTTCTCGCGGATGTCGGGATGGGCCTCCGCCACCGTCGAGATGAGCAACTCGCGGACATCGACGCGTAGGCCGGTAGCGACCGGAAGCGTCTCTCGTTCGGCCCACAGCGGCTCGACGTTCGTCACGATCGGAATGCGCGTGAAATTATAGCTCGGAGGCGGCGAGGACGTGGCCCATTCCAGGGTGCCCGCGTCCCAGGGATTGTCCCCGGCCGGTGCCCCTTTCAATGCGCCATGTATAAGGTTGAAGGTGAACAGCACGAAGCTCAGGAAGAACAGCATCGCGCCAGCGCTGATGAACAGGTTGATGTTGCCCCAGCCAAGCTCCGCCTGATAGGTGTAAACCCTGCGCGGCATGCCCCACAGACCGACAAGATGCATCGGGAAGAAGGCCGCGTTGAAGCCAATGAAGGCCAGCCCGAAATGCCAGCGTCCTAGACGTTCGCTCATCATGCGTCCGGTTATCTTGGGGAACCAGAAATAGGCCGCGCCCAGCAGCGGGAATACCGATCCGCCGATGAGCACGTAGTGGAAGTGGGCGACGACGAAATAGGTGTCGTGCACCTGGAGGTCGAGCGGCACAGAGGCGAGCATGACGCCGGTGAGCCCGCCGATGACGAAGATGAAGAAGAAGCCGAAGACGAACAGCAGCGGCGTGCGGATCACCGGTCTACTATCCCACAAGGTCGCCAGCCAGCAGAAGATCTGCACGCCATTGGGGATGGCGATCAGCATGCTGGACGCCGTGAAGAAGCTCGCCCCGAGCTTCGGCAATCCCGTCGCAAACATATGGTGCACCCAGAGGCCGAACGACAGGAAACCCACCGAGATCAGCGACAGGACCAGCCCGAGGTGGCCAAACGTTGGTCGCCGGGCAAAAGCAGGAATGATCGAGGAGACCATGCCTGTCGCCGGCAGGAAGATGATGTAGACCTCGGGATGGCCAAAGAACCAGAACAGATGCTGGAACAGCAGGGCGTCGCCGCCCTCGGCTGGATTGAAAATGTGGGTTCCGACAAGCCGGTCGAGAATGAGGAAGGTTGAGGTGATCATGACTGCCGGCATGGCGAAGACGACGACGAAGGAAGTGACCAGCAGTGCCCATACATAAAGCGGTATCTTGTCCAGCGACATGCCGGGCGCACGTTGCTTGAACACGGTGACGATGGTGGCGACGGCCACCGCAAGCGACGATACTTCAGTATAGGTGATCATTTGCGCCCAGACATCGGCGCGCTTGCCGGGGGAAAATTCCGGTCCGGATAAGGGGACATAGGCGAACCAGCCGACATCCGGCGCCATGTTGAGGAGGAATGAGATCCAGGCAAAGGCCCCGCCCGAGACGTAGATCCAGTAGCCGAATGCATTGAGTCGCGGGAATGCGATGTTGCGGGTGCCGACCATCAGCGGCACCAAATAGATTCCCGTTGCCTGCATGATGGGCACAGCGAACAGGAACATCATGGTGACGCCATGCATCGTGAACAGCTGGTTGTAGAGGTCCGGCCCGATCAGCCCGCGCTGCGGCCCCGAGAGTTGGACACGCATGGCGACAGCGTTCAGCCCGCCAAGGCACAGGAAGAAGAAGGCCGTGATCAGATAGCGCCTTGCGATGACCTTGTGGTCGACGCTCGACAGGGCGCCGATGATGCCGGGCGGCGTGCGCCATGCCCGGGTGAGCCAGCGGTGGAGGCTGGCATTGTCCATGCCGGTATCGCGCGGTCCGTCAGGCTCGGGAGCCAGGTCGCCTTTGCTGGCGGTCTCGCGTTTCGGCGGCAGGTCGCGTTCGCTGGTCAGATCCGCGCTGCTCATTTCAGACCCTCGAGATAGGCGACGATGGCGTTGAGTTCGTCGCCGTTGAGCTCCACCACGGGCATGTGGGAACCGGGCTTCACGCCTTGCGGGTCCGCTATCCAGGCGGCGAGATTTCCTCGGCTCATCGTCAAGGTGCCGGCGGCGAGCGTTCGCCGGCTGGCAATATGCGTCAGATCCGGCGCGACGGTTCCTCCTGCTGGAGTGCCCCCGATCCTGTGGCACATCACGCAGGGACGCCGGAGGAACAGGTCCTCGCCAGCCTTGGCCTCGTCGCTCGCTGGAGGGCCAGACGGCTGCAACTGGTCGTTCCACCAGGCGTCGAACTTTGCCCTCGGCTCGGCGATGATGAAGGTGCCCATATTCGCATGCTGCGCACCGCAGAACTCGGCGCACTGGCCCCGATATACGCCGGCCTTGTCGGCCCTGATGTCGAGCACATTGACGTGGCCGGGGATGAGGTCGAGCTTGCCGGAAAGGCTCGGGACCCAGAAGGAATGGATCACGTCCGTCGATGTCAGCAGAAGCCGCACGGGCTCCCCGACGGGGACGTGGATCTCGTTCGCCGTGGTTAGGATGCGGCTTGGCGTGGCGTCTTCGTAGCGCACCTCCCACCACCATTGGTGACCGGTAATCCGAATGGTGAGTGCGGCGTCGGAACCGATCGCCGCAAGCGTCCTGTTGGCGAAGAAGCTCAGCAAGGTTAGCCCGACCACGATCGCTGCGGTCAGCCCGACGGCAATCACGACAACGCGCAACTTTCGACGGTCGGCGCCGGCGTCGAGCACGAGCGGCTCGGAACGTGCGCGAGCCCGCGTCAACAGTGGCGCGGCAAGGGCGATCATAACCATGACCCAGATCACCGCGCAAAGCGCGGTGAAAAACCAAATGAGCCACGCCAGCTCACTGGCAGCGGGACCTTTCGGGTCGAGCGCCGATTGCCATCCTGAGCATCCCTGCAAAAATACGCAGGCCGTGCCGAACCCGGTTGACGCAAGGCGCTTCACGGTGACTTCCCCAGCGTGGCTGCATCCGGCATGCGGTTTTCCGAGGGATGCGGCATCATGTCGTCATTGCGTTGCGGCGCGGCGGATGAGGGTGCTTTGCCACTCAGCGAGCGGACGAAGGCGGCAAGCTCCCAAATCTGGTCGTCGGGGATTTTGTCACGGAAGCTCGGCATCCCTTTTGGCCGTCCGTCCCGGATGGTAGCGTGGATGCTCTCAATCGAACTGCCGTAAAGCCATTTCTGGTCCATCAAGGCCGGCCCCATGCCGCCGCCGCCATTGGCATGACAGCCTGAACAGTTGAACCAGCTGAAGAGGCGCTTGCCCTCGCTGAGGTGGAAGGCATTGGCCTCGAAGCTGGCTGCCTTGTTGTCGCTGGCGGAAGGCCGCTGTCCACCGGGTTCCAATGTCGTCACAGGCATCGGCTGCTCGCCCGATCCGAGCGAGGACTGCGGGCGTGTGTCCCGCTCCTCGCGCTGGCATGCCGCAAGCGTCAGCAGCGTAAACAGGAATATAGCGGCGCCGTGCCTCATCGCACTGGGCTCCCGGGGCCATCGAGGCGCGGCACGCCATATTGTGACAGCAATGCGTCGATGTCTGCCTTGTGCCTGGCCAGCGCGCCGTTCACTTCGCCGCGCAGCGCATCGTCCTCGCGCCGAACGCCCATCGAGATGTCGTAGATCATGGGCAACTGTGGTCCGTCGATGCGAGGCGTGACCGGCGTGATGCGGAGCGGCACTCTCTGCTTCTGGGCGAAATAGCCGGCGAGCGGACCCCAGACAACGGCAAGATCGATGTCGCCGGCGGCCACCGCTTCAACGATGCGCGCCGGAGGGTTGGGTGCGGAGTAGTCGCCATAGACGGGATAGCCGACGAGATGCCCGACGATGCCGCGGCGGCCGAGCGCCTGGACGGGAGGCGAATTGACACCGTCGTCGCCGATGAGTTGCACGCCGATCCGCATATCGCGCAGCCGCGGATCGTTGAAGGACGCCACATCCGGGCCGTCCTGGCGGGTGACGAAAACATAGGAGGACCGATAATAGGGTGTGGTGGTGCGCAGCATTTCGAGATTGGCCGGCGTGCCGGGCACGAGATCGCAAAGGCCGGCCTTCAGCGTGTTGCGCACGAAGCCGCGGCGCTGTGCCCACCAGGTGTAGGTCAGCTTGGCGCCGAGATCGGCGGCAACGATCTCAGCGATCTTGTTCTCGAAGCCTTGGCCAGCGGCGTTGGAAAATGGCATGTTGTTCGGGTCGGCGCAGACCCTCAGTTCACGGGCATCGGCTCGCGCCGGCAAGAGCAGCAAGGCGAGCGCGGCCATGCCGAGCCCCAGGCGCGCGGCCCAGTGTTCAGGGCAGCCGGAACACATAAAGCGTGCCTCCCGCCGTTGTGGCGTCCTTTAAATCCTTCATCGCGTTGACGAAACCGAGCGCGGCGGTGGCGTCGCGCGGATCGAGATCGCCGGATACGATGGCGCCGGCCCAGCCGCCGACACCCGACAGGATCGCCACATATTGATGTCCGTCGGGACCTCGATATGTGATGGGCTGGCCGATGATGCCGGACCCCGTCTTGAACTGCCAAAGCAGATCCCCAGTCTTCGCGCTGACCGCCTTGAACCAACCTTCCATTGTCCCGTAAAAGACGACGTTCCCGGCGGTCACGACCGTGCCGCTCCACACCGGGAAGTTCTCCTTGAGACTCCAGGCGGGTTTCTCCGCCGCGATGTCCCAGGCGGTGAAGGCGCCCCGGTTCCCCCCCGGCCCGGGGATCATGCGCACGTTCATGCCGACATAAGGCGTGCCGGCGATGTAGTTCACCTCGACGCCTTCTTCGTCCATGCACAAATTATTATGCGGGATGTAGAGCAGCCTGGTTTTCGGCGAGAACGCAGAAGGCTGCCAATCCTTGAGTCCCGACGCGGTCGGGCAGATGTCGCGGACGACCTTGCCTGTCCCGGTCTTCTTGTCCGGGTTTTCGATCAGGCGACCGCTCTTGAGATCGACACCCTTGCTGGAATTGACGGGCCCGAAAGGCTTCGCCGACAAAACTTCGCCGGTGGTCCGGTCGAGGATGTAGAGATAGCCGTTGCGCTCGGGCCGGACCAGCACCTTGCGCGGCTTACCCTGCCAGTTCATGTCGAGCAGGATCTGCTCGTTTATCCCGTCATAGTCGTGGAGGTCGTGCGGGCTCCATTGGTAGAACCATTTCGCCGCTCCGGTATCGGGATCGCGCGCGAAGATGCCTGACGTCCATTTGTTGTCGCCCGGCCGCAGATCGGGGTTCCACGGTCCAGGATTGCCGGTGCCGTGGAAGATTAGGTTGAGATCCGGATCGTAGGAAATCCAGCCCCACATATTGCCGCCACCGATCTTCCAGGCCTCCGGGGGCCATGTCGTGACGCCAAGATCCTTGCCCTTGTCCATGTCGTAATGCGGCTTGAAGTCCGGGCCGATAAGCACGTCCTTGTCAGGCCCGGTGCCGTAGGCCGTCCAGACGACGTGACCGTCGCCGGCGTCGAGCGCCTTGACCCAGCCACGAACACCCATCTCGCCGCCTGAATTGCCGACCAGCACTTTGCCTTTCACCACCAAGGGCGCCATGGTGATGGTCTCGCCGATGTTGATGTTGCCGATATGGGCGTTCCAGATCGGCTGACCGGTGTTCGCGTCGAGCGCGATGGTGTGCCCGTCCAGTGTGTTGAAGAAGATGCGTCCGCCTGCGAATGCCGCGCCGCGATTGACGACATCGCAACAGGCAACGCCTTGCGCCGCGGGCTCGGGATTGGGTTCGAACTTCCATTTCATCGGCGCACCCGGCTTGGTGAGATCGAGCGCGTAGACGACGTTGGGGAAGGGGCTTACGATGTACATCGTGCCGCCGACGACCAGCGGTGCCGCTTCCTGGCCCTTATTTATGCCGGTAGAGAAGGTGAAGGCTACCTGCAGGTTCTTGACGTTGCCGTCGTTGATTTCCGTGAGCTCGCTGTAGCGGGTCGATGCGTAGTTCTTGGCCGGCATCGTCCATTGCCCGTCGTCAGGCGGAGCGGCGGAAGCAGGCGGCGAGATCGCCGACGCTGGCGGAGCTTCCGAAGCAGCCGTCAGCAAGGGAGTGCAAACCAGCAGCAACGCCGCTAAGAAGCTCTCCAGACGTTTTCGCGAGGCCGCTGAGCGGTTGGTGCGTACCGCGTCGACGCAAGGTACTACGGACTGCGCTGTTTGCTTCATTTTGGCGTCGAACCTCCGACGCCGGAACCCAGTTCGGCCGCGACATCGGCCTCGGTGCCCGCGCATAGTGGGTGCCCCCAGCCAGAGGCGCTTTTCCCGCCGGGATCGAGATCATAGATGATGGCATCCTTGCGGTTGGGATTGACGCCCGCCGGGACCTTGTCGAAGCCGAGGGCCGCGCGAACGCGCCAGGCGACATTGTGGTCGGCGCAGGAGGAATCGCCACTGACGCCAAGCGCGCCGACGATCGTCTTGCCGTCATAAAGAGCCAGGCCCCCGCCAAACACGACGACGCCGCCGATCGGCTTTCCGATCAGCGGATCGTCGGCGCTGCCGAAAGTCTTGACATCCCCGGCATAGGCTGCCGCCTGATTGAGGGGGTTGGTGGCCTGCAGCCCGAACAGCGGCCCACCGGGTTGCGCGCCGGCGTAAAGGTTCGCCGTTGAGAGAGCCATGCTCGCCAGGCTGAGCCCATTGGCCGTATTCGCCTTCTCGGCCGCGATGAGCCGGCTGCCGGGCCATTGTGCATCGACGGTGGGCCCACTGAAGGCAACGGCGCAGACCGTCCCGTCGCGGGTGACGACGGCCGCCCATTCATTGGTCTCGAGGCCACCATTGGCCGGGCCACCGCTTGCCTTGACATTGGCCTTCAAGGCAGCGAGCAGCTTGTCGTGATCGGCAGGGCACGGTGCCTGGGCTTGCGCAGGATTTTGTGCCAGCCCGACAATGGTAAAGAGGCACAGCGCTGGCAACGTAAACTGGCGACGGTCCATGGCTCCTCGAAACACCCTATCCACGCGAGCTGATCCGCTCTGTCGCACCGAACAAACAAAGCGCTGCTTTGTTCCTGAAGCAAGAACGAGGGAAGAATTGCAGGGCGGCAGGTGCACGAGGCCGAAGGCGCACAAGGCGTTGCACGTGCGAGCGACCCGCGAATTCAAAATCACACCTCGTGAGCCCAATTCCCGGGGTGCCGCTCCACCTCGGGGCGTAAGACCTGGATGCCGCCAGACGCTCCGAGATCGCAACCTGGGAACAAGCTGAACTGCCCTGCGTTGGACAGCCAAATGGAACAGCTTCGATCAGATTTGGCGGCGATGGCGCAACCTGGCTACTGGTTGGCTATGGTGCTTTTGCTTATTCCTTACGGAGTGGGCGTGTTCTTGCTGGTCAGGACGTGCCACTGCCTTTGACTTGATCCGCGGGCCTTGAGGTGCCGAGCGCCGCGGCAAGGGCCGAATTCGGCTTTCGCCTTTCGCCGTTACGCCCCGGTGAACTCGGTCGATAAAAACAGGACGGCGATGAAGGAGAGGAACCGACCTTGAGGTAGACAGTTATGTTTTGTTCGCGATTTTTTGGTCGTTTCAGAAGCCGCGTTTCATTTGTCCATTTTTCACATGATGGACGAGCCATTGCATACGCACTGGCGCTGATAACCGGCCCCTTTTCGGGCTGGCAAAACAGGAGGCTGCGATGAAGAAGAGCTGGAAGAAACCAACTATGTACCAGATTGCTGCGGGGTTCGAAATCTCGCGGTATCTGCCTGCCGAAACTGCTCCCAGGAAGTAGGCCGCAAACGGGCATGTCGTCGGCAACCGGAGCATGCGCCTTGCCGCGTGGGGTCTTCGCAATGGGCATTGCCGCGGGGAGTGCGGGCGCCAAGCCGTCTAGCGCCGAGAATTTCGTGCCGCTCAAATGGGCCGCCGAGCAGGCACTGCCATGCGCGTGAAGATCATTGGATCCGCGGCGGGAGGCGGCCTTCCGCAGTGGAACTGCAACTATCGCCTGAGCCGTGCGGCTCGCAGCGGGATGTTAGGCGTGCATTCACGAACACAATCATGCGTTACCGCCTCGGCGGACGGGACAGGCTGGGTTCTCTTCAATGCATCGCCCGACATTCGCCAGCAGATTGCGCAAACGCCTGAACTGCAGCCCGCGCTCGATGGGCCGTTGCGCTCGACGCCAATCCGCGCGGTGGTGCTGACCAATGCCGACATAGATCACGTCGCCGGCCTGCTCAGCCTGCGTGAACGGCAGCCTTTCGCGATCTACGGCACGGCGCAGGTACTGGCGACGCTTGAGGCCAATGCGATCTTCAATGTTCTCGATCCGGCGATCGTGCCGCGACGCCTCCTAGCGCCAACCGAGGAGCTGGCGATCCGCGATGCGGAGGACGGCGAGACAGGCATCGTCGTTGACAGCTTTCCGGTGCCCGGGAAGGTTGCGCTTTATCTTGAGCAGGGACGCGACCCCGGCGCCGACTTCAGCTCCGACACCGGCCACACGATCGGAGTGCGTATCACCGAGGCCGGCAGTCGCGGCGGCGTTTTCTACATCCCGGGCTGTGCGCGCATCGATGGCGCCCTGCGCGCTCGCCTGACCCACGCCGCCTGCCTTCTGTTCGACGGCACCGTCTACACAGACGACGAGATGATCGCTGCCCGGGTCGGCCAGAAGACCGGTGCGCGCATGGGGCACATCGCAATGTCTGGAGAAGCAGGTTCGATTGCTGGCTTGGCCGATGTGAAGATCGGCCGCCGTATCTTCGTCCATATCAACAACACCAACCCTGTTCTCGACGAGAATTCCGCCGAACGCGCGGCGGTCAAAGCGGCGGGCTGGGAAGTCGCCCGCGACGGGATGGAGATCGAATTTTGAGAGATTTCCACGATGCGGCCAGAGGCGGCCTGTCCAAGAACGAGCTCGAGGCCGTGGTGCGGCAGGTCGGTGACGAGCGCTATCACAACCATCATCCTTTCCATCACAGAATGACCGGTGGCGCCCTGTCGAAGGCCGAAATGCAGGCCTGGGCGCTGAACCGCTATTGCTACCAGGCCGTCATTCCGCGCAAGGACGCCATGATCCTGGCACACGCCGAGGACCCGGCGTTTCGCGCCGCCTGGCGCAAACGCATCGAGGACCACGACGGCGAGGGCGGCTGGAGCGGCGGCATCGCGCGCTGGCTGCATCTGGCCACCTCGCTCGGCCTCGATGCCGAAGCCGTCAAGAGCGAAAGGCTGGCGCTGCCGGCGACACGCTTTGCGGTCGGCGCCTATCTCTCTTTCTGCACGAACCGGACCTTGCTCGAGGCGGTCGCATCGTCGCTAACCGAGATGTTCTCGCCACTCATCATCAACGAGCGGGTGCCGGCGATGCTGGCCAAGTACGAATATATCACAGAGGATACGCTGGCCTATTTCAGCTGGCGGCCCGAACAGGCATCGCGCGACGCTGAGTTCGCCCTCGCCTACGTGCTCGGCCATGCCGACACGGCGGAACGCCAGCAGCAGACGATCGATGCGCTGGTGTTCAAATGCGATATACTCTGGGCCATGCTCGACGCGCTTCAACATGCCTATGGCGCGCCAGGAAACATACCGCCCGGCGCCTTCCGCCCAGAGGCAGTCTGATGATGGCGCTGCGCGAAAGAGCCCTGTTGTCGTTGCAATCGGTGCCATCGCTGCCGAAGCATGTGCGCATACAGTACGACGTCGTGCGGCAAGCCTTCGCCGTGCTTTCGCCGGAGAAGATATTCTGGCCGAACGAGATCAGCCTCGACATATTGCGCCGCTGCGATGGGCGGTCCACGGTCGATCACATCATCGCCGGTCTTGCCTCCGACTATGACGCCGATCGGAAGGAGGTGGCGGCCGACGTCATCGCGTTCCTGCAGGAATGGTCGGACAAGCTGCTGGTGAGGCTGTGAGCGAGCCCATTCTCCCTCCGATTGGCATGCTGGCGGAACTGACACATCGCTGCCCGCTTCAGTGCCCTTATTGCTCCAATCCGCTCGAATTGCTGAAGGCCAATCGCGAGCTCGACACGCAGACTTGGCTCGATCTCTTCTCGCAGGCTGCCGATCTCGGCGTTCTCCAGGTGCATCTATCCGGCGGCGAGCCGACGCTGCGTCGCGACCTCGAGCTACTGATCGCCGGACTCTCGGCGCGCGGCGTCTACACCAACCTCATCACCGCCGGTATCAACATTGCCGAACGCCGCATCGAAGCCTTTGTCCAAGCCGGCCTCGACCATCTGCAACTGAGCTTTCAGGGTGCCCGTCAGGCGACCACCGACCGTATCGGCAACCACAGCGGCAGCCATGAAAAGAAGCTGGAGACTGCACGCCGCGCCCGCGCCGCCGGCCTGCCGCTCACCATCAATGCACCGATCCATCGCCACAACATCGAGGAAGTGCCGGAATTCATCGATCTGGCCCTTTCGTTGGGTGCGGAGCGGCTAGAGATCGCCAACGTGCAGTATGCCGGCTGGGCTTTGGCTAATCGCAATGCGCTGATGCCCGAACGTGCCGCGGTCGACCGGCAGATGGAGATCGTCGCGGCGGCGCAGGAACGGCTTGCCGGCATCATCAACATCGATTTTGTCCCGCCGGATTATTTCGCTGTTTATCCCAAGCCGTGCATGGGCGGCTGGGCGCGCGACGCCTTCATGGTGACGCCCGACGGCACCGTGCTGCCGTGCCACGCCGCGCAGACCATCCCTTCGCTCCGCTTCGAACGTTTCGGGCCGAACTCGCTCGCCGAGATCTGGACCGATTCAGCTGCACTCAATGCCTTCCGCAGTACCAAATGGATGCAGGAGCCTTGCCGAAGCTGTGAGCGGCGCGAGCTCGATTGGGGTGGCTGCAGATGTCAGGCAATGACAATTGCAGGCGATGCGGCTGCAACGGATCCAGTCTGCATTAAGTCGCCGATTCACGCCCGCATGGCCATGCTCAGCGGCGAGATTGGGCGCACAGCGAAACCTGCCTCGGCGGACGAAGCCTTCATCCATCGTCAGATAGGAATTGTGACTGAACGCGCTTAGAGGGCGTTTGGAAATCGGAACATTGTGATTTCGGCCGCCGCTGGCGTCCACTCCCACTTGTAGTGCCATCTCAAGCTGATCGAGCGTGTCAACCTCGACCTCGATCTTCACCACGTGACCAACCGCGCCGCGCGCCCGCTCGATTGCGGTGCGGATGTCGTGGCAAGGGCGATGTGGTTGTCCTTGATGAGCACCCGCCATCGATCGCCGCGCCTGCATGGTTGGCGATTTGGCAGCGTTATAAGACCTCTGCAATTGTCTTATAACGTCACTTGCGTGGCATGAGCTCATGCCGTTATAAGAGAAATGCATTTTTCTTATAACGGAGCCGAACGCATGAAGACGGTCGATCTCGTTTATCGCACGATGTATGCGGAACTCGATCAGCGCTGTCTTGATGCATCGTTCGTAACCGACTTCTCCACGGGCAATTTCGTCCGGGTTCCGGTGAAGGGGCGAGGCTATTGGTATTTTGAGGAAACCCAACCCAAGAAAACGCGGAAGTATGTCGGCCCGTCCGACGATCCCGAGATCGCGAAACGCGTTGAAGCCTTCCAAGAGATCAAAGAAGACCTCCGTAGCCGACGGAAACTCGTCTCCACGCTGACTCGCGAAGCAGGGCTGACTGCACCGGACCGGTTCACTGGCGATGTCGTTGAAGCCATCGGAGCAGCAGGAATCTTCCGCCTAAGAGCCGTGCTCGTCGGTACGGTTGCTTTTCAGACGTATGCGGGACACCTCGGCGTAAGATTGCCTGGTGCTTCATTGCAAACCGGCGATGCCGATTTCGCGCAGCATTACTCGATTTCGTCGTCAGTCGAAGACACCCTGCCGCCGATCCTGGAAATCTTGAGAGAGATTGATCCAACCTTCAGGGAGATCCCCCACAGATCGGACCCCGGACACAGGACCGAATTCGAGAATGCAACGAGATACAAGGTCGAGTTCCTTACGCCGAACCGTGGATCCGATGACTACACCGACCACGCCAGTCCGATGCCAGCACTGGGCGGAGCTTCGGCGCAGCCCTTGCGCTTCCTCGATTTCCTGATCCACGAGCCCATCCGGACCGTGATGCTGCATCGGTCAGGGGTGCCTGTAACCGTGCCGTCCCCGGAACGCTATGCAGTTCACAAGCTCATCGTCGCCTCTCGCAGGAAATCAGATGCAAACGGCGTCGCCAAGCGCGAAAAAGACGTTCATCAGGCCAGCCTCCTCGTCGAGGCACTGGAGGCGACCCGTCGCAAGGATGACCTTGCAACAGCGTTCTCGGAAGCGTGGGGGAGGGGGCAGCACTGGCGCGAGGCGATGCTGAAGGGGCTGGGCCTGATGCCGCCGAAGAAACGACAGGAAGTTGAGGACACAATCAAAAAGGCCCTTGTCGAGATCGGCGAGCAGCTGGACGGCTTCGACTAGGTCGTAGCCAAAAGGGCAGACCCGAAAGCCGCCCTTGTCGCTTGGATTGAGGAAGACCAGCTTTGATCAGGATCGCTTACGAGGGAGTACTAGCTGTGGAGGTCTGTTCGCCGTATGTTCGTCCAAAATCGCATAATTGGCAGTGTGGAATTGATTTGTGGTAGCGTTAACCGGCTCGTCGCGCTGCGGTGTTCGCCTGGATTCTCAACTTTTCAAGCCAGGCTCGGCACATCGTTTCAATGTGATCGATGAGGTCGCAGACGCGCTCTGCGAGCCACTGACGCGCTTCCTGTGTGATCTCGAAATGTTGGGGCTAGCGGGCGATCGGAGCACGCATTTTTTACTCCGTGCGATTGGCCGACGGGACGGACATCCGCTCGACCGCCGAGGCCAATCTTCTCGATGGAGTGCAGCGAGGGAAGGAGCGCGTTTCGTTTCCGGAACTCGGCAATGACTGCTGTCGCGATCGGCAACCCGTGATCGCCATCGGCCGCCGCATCGATTGCAGCCAGGGCGCGTTCAAGGAAAGCGGATGGAGTGTCCAGACGAAATCCTCTGACACCGCACCCATGGATGGTTTGATCCTGCGTGCGCCAAATGATGCGGCAATCGCGGTTGCGAAGGCCCTCAAACGCTGGCGTCAAATTCGAAGCGTCCAAGCCAACGGGGACGATAAGCGACTTCATTTTGAAGAAGGCTAATTAAGCGAAATTTGTACGCATTCGGATATGCCATTGCGCACAGATCCGCTTAGGAACATGCTCAATCTTCACCGGCTCTTGCCCTCCAAAAGCCGGTGCAGCCCGGCCTGCAGAATCCTGTGTCACACGATGAGCAGGCCGGGCTATTGTCCCTTTGTGCGTGGTGCCAGATGACTGACAATTTCGGTCACGCCTTCGAGGTAGCTATGATCCTCGTCATGGCCCTTGCGGCGATTGGGATCGTCCTGGTTGTCATGGAAATCTTCTGAAGGACGCTATCTGAAAAAGCCCCGGTGCTTGGGTCTGCACCGGGGCTTTTGACATGTACGCTTTACATCAGCATGTCCGCTTATCAGCATGTGCTGATATGGTGAAGGAATGGTGAATAGACTCTGGCCGGCTTTTCATGCGCAACGTGCTAGACAGGATGATGAGCAAAAAGCGCGCCTTCGTCGTCTACTCGCCGCCTATGAAGGGATTCCCGTTCTTGGCCGTGACCCTTGATCCAAACGGAACCGCTATCGCCAGCCCATTCGGCACCGAGTATGAGGCAGTGGCGCACATTCGAGAACTCGCCGCCGCGCATGGACATGGGACCAAGCACTAGGGCTAACCCTTAGTCTCTTCGCGCTTCCGGCGCACACGCGCACGGCACCTGCCTGATCACCAAATGCATGCTCGGCGTTTTTGACACGGACATTGATCTCAGGCGCGAATTCCTGTCGTCGATTCCAGTGTGACGAATTCGGGAACCCTTGTTGTCGAGACCCATCTATTGAAGGGCAAGGAGACTGCTCATGTTGTACGTTCGACGAGACGCGACCGAAATCATCGCTGCGTCTGATGACCTGGAATTGGCACGGCGCGCCATGGCGCGCGACGGCGCTGCCTTCCGCACCATCATCAAGACGCATAACCAGCGGCTTTATCGCATCGCGCGCGGCGTAGTGCGCAATGACAGCGAGGCGGAGGACATCGTCCAGGAGGCCTATGTCAGGGCCTTTGCCCACCTCGAGAGTTTTCGCGGCGACGCCTCGCTCGGCACGTGGCTGTCGCGCATCGTCATCAACGAAGCGCTTGGCCGGTTGCGTAAAAGACGGCGAACGGTGACGATGCCCGACAACCCCCAAGCCGAAATCATCCGGTTCCCCCTCAACCCAACCGACGATCCGGAGCGGACGATGGCGCAACGGCAGATTCTGGCCCTTGTCGAACGGGCGACCGACACCCTTCCAGATCTTTACCGGATGGTGTTCGTGGCACGGGTGATCGAGGGCCTGAGCATTGAAGAGACGTCAGGACTACTCGGCGTGCGCCCCGAAACTATCAAGACCCGCCTGCATCGCGCCCGCGTCCTGCTGCGCAAGGCGCTGGACG
>NZ_JAIUGW010000041.1:0-24225 GCF_020164795.1 Mesorhizobium sp. ES1-3 | reverse complement strand
GCTCCGAATCATGGGACCCCCATGGAATCAGATCAGCCGCAATCCCCAAAGCGCGTTAACCCGAGTTCGCAGCCCTGGGCCAGCGAACGGGTCGATTGCGGCGGCGCAAAATTGGTGCTAGCGGACACTCCGCATGTTCGACTTTGCTTTGATCCGGTTTGACCGACGACGAAAGGGCGCCCGCGCTTGATGAAGCGCTGACTGGCGAATGCTGCCGTTTGCAGCAACCTTTCCTCCTCTACCGGAACGCGACGACCATGAGCCTTGCCGACGTGAAGTATCTGCCGGAAACCCCGGCGCACGATCCTGAAATCGAAGCCATCAACGACGAAGCGTTCGGGCCTGGCCGTTTCGTGCTGGCCGCCTACAAGATCCGCGAGGCCGGCGGTCACGAGCGCGCGCTGTCCTTTGTCGCGGTCGACGGCGACCTGGTCGTCGCCTCGGTGCGCATGACGCGCATAGCGGCCGGTGCCGGCCGGGCGCTGATGCTCGGGCCGCTCGCGGTACGGCCGGCCTTCAAGAATCTCGGCATCGGCCGTCGGCTGGTGGCAATCGCGCTGGAGGCGGCCGCCAAGGCCGGTGCACCCGCCGTGATGCTGGTCGGCGACGAGCCTTATTACGGGCCGCTCGGATTCAAGCGCATTCCGCGCGGCCAGATTTCGATGCCGCGGCCTGTCGACTTCGACCGCCTTTTGTCGCATGAGATCATACCGGGCGCGGTTGCCAGGCTTTCGGGCGAGGTCGGTCACGCCAGCCAGGCCAGGATTGCCGAGCACGTCTAGCGATGGCTTGACCTGGCCCGTCGATCCGGGCCTGATCCATCCCTATTTTCATAGGAAAGCCCATTCTCACTGGAGGGATGACGCGATGAACCCCAATGGCCAGATCGCGATCGTGACCGGCGGCGGCTCCGGCCTTGGCGAGGCAACAGCGCGCGCGCTTGCCGCCAAGGGAGCCCGCGTCGCCATCCTCGACGTCGGCATGGAGCGCGCGGCCAAGGTTGCGGCCGAGATCGGCGGCATCGCCGTCCAGTGTGACGTCGCGAGTGCCGACAGTGGCGCCGCCGCCCTCGCCGATGTCGCCGCCAAGCTGGGCGAGCCGCGCATCCTGGTCAATTGCGCCGGCATCGCCATTGGCGTGAAGACGATCGGCAAGGATGGACCCCATCCGCTCGACCAATATCGCAAGGTGATCGAAGTCAATCTGATCGGCACCTTCAACATGATCCGCCTCGTCGCCGACCGCGCCGCGAAACTCGAGCCGCTGCAGGGCGGTGAGCGCGGCGTCATCGTCAACACCGCCTCGGTCGCCGCCTATGACGGCCAGATCGGCCAGGCGGCCTATTCCGCCTCCAAGGGCGGCGTGGTCGGCATGACGCTGCCGGTGGCGCGTGATCTCGCCCGTTCCGGCATCCGGGTCTGCACCATCGCGCCCGGCATCTTCAAGACGCCGATGATGGCCGGCATGCCGCAGGACGTGCAGGATTCGCTGGGCGCCGCCGTGCCCTTCCCGCCGCGCCTCGGCGAACCATCCGAATATGCCGCGCTTGCCCTGCACATCATCGAAAACCAGATGCTGAACGGCGAGACCATCCGCTTGGACGGCGCCATCCGCATGGCGGCGAAATAGGGCTAGCCGAAGGGACCGGATCCGGCCGGCAGCACCGATAAGCGGGACAAATTGTGGCGAGCGTTTTGATGCAGCAAAATCAAGATAGGGATGTAATCCGCGAGACCGGCGCCGAGGCGATCCGGTTGGCGAAAACGCTTCTGCGCAGTGCCCGCTTCGGCGCCCTGGCGGTGCTGGAACCACAGACCGGATCGCCACTGGCGAGCCGGGTCGGCGTCGCCACCGACATCGACGGCGCGCCGCTTATCCTGGTATCGATGCTTGCGGCGCACACATCAGCCCTGCTTGCCGATCCGCGCTGTTCCCTGTTGCTTGGCGAGCCCGGCAAAGGCGATCCGCTGGCGCATCCGAGGCTGACGCTGATCTGCCAGGCATCACGGCTGGAGCGCGGCTCGCAGGCGCATGCCCGCGCCGAGCGCCGCTATCTCAACCGCAATCCCAAGGCGGGCCTCTATGCCGGGCTCGGCGACTTTTCGATCTTTCGCCTGGAGCCGCAACGCGCCAGCCTCAACGGCGGCTTCGGCAAGGCCTATATGCTCGAACGGTCCGACCTCCTCACCGTTGGGCCCATCATCGAGGAACTCGCCGGAAGCGAACAATCGGCCATTGAGCACATGAATGCGGACCATCTCGAGGCGATCGCCGTCTATGCCCGTCATTTCGCCAAGGCATCCGGCGATGGCTGGACCATTGCCGGTTTGGACGCCGATGGCATGGATCTGGTGTCGGGGGACAATGTTTGCCGGGTGTTCTTCCCGCAACCATTGATAAATGTATCGGAATTGCGTCCCGTTCTAGTTGCCATGGCCAGGGCCGGCAGGGCCGCATCGGAGGCATAAGACGCGACTAAATTGCATTTGATCAAAAGCAACCCTTGAGATTTGAAAGAAATGTTCTAGGCTTTGGTTCTGGCGCTGACTCGTCGGCGTCCTTCGCAAGTGAATTTATGGATTCAGGCACCATTGCCCCCATGGCGCCTCGATGAGCAAACAGCATGGGGCATCAATGGTCTCGACAAAGCTAATCGCCAACGCCGAATCGGCTGCCGAATTTCTGATGCTGATGGGCAACGAAAAACGGCTGTTGATCATGAGCTATCTGATCGACGGTGAAATGTCGGTCGGCGCCATTGCCGACAAGGTGATGCTCAGCCAATCCGCTCTCTCGCAGCACTTGGCCAAGTTGCGCGCGCTCGACCTCGTGGACACCCGCCGCGATCGTCAGATGATCTACTATTCCTGCAAATCCGATGCGGTGCGCGAACTGCTCGCCATGCTGGATGGCATTTTCGGCAGCGGCAAGGAGGATCTGTCGCAGATGGCGCAGAGGTTGCGCCGCGCCGGGACTTGACCGGACGCTGCCGCGGCCGTTTACCTCGCTGACAATTTGCGGAGCGTGGCTCGTGTGTCTTTCCCGGTACACGCGCCACGTTCTTTATTGTTGAGCGGGACATGGACCCAATTCGTATCGACGATCCGCGCGACCCACGTGTCGCTGCCTATCTCGATATCCGCGAGCGCGATCTGGCGGGCCGGCAAGGCCGCTTCGTCGCCGAAGGCAAGGTGGTGCTCGACCTGCTTTTGTCGTCGCGCCGCTTCAGCGCCGAATCCATCCTGATCCTGGAAAATCGGCTTGGCGGCCTGGAGGACATGCTGCGCAAGGCACAAGCGGACCTGCCGGTCTACATCGTCGCCAGTGCGGTGATGGACGCGATTGCCGGATTCCATATGCATCGCGGCATCCTGGCCATCGGCCGCAAGGAGATGCCGCACCCGGCCGGATCATTGCTGGATGCCTTGCCCGCTCAAGCCCTGGTCGTCGTGCTTGTCGGCATCGCCAACCATGACAATATGGGTTCGATCTTCCGCAACGCCGCCGCTTTCGGCGCCGATGCGGTGCTGATGGATGCGACATGCTGCGATCCGCTGTATCGCAAGGCGATCCGGGTTTCGGTCGGCGCCGCGCTCAAGATCCCTTTCGCGTCCTTCACCGACACGGCGGACTTCACGGCGGACCTCGATCGGCGGGGCTATGACCAGTTCGCACTGTCACCGCGCGGCCGGATCGACATACGCGACGCACTGCGCGGCGAGCGCCTGGCGCTCTACCTCGGCACCGAGGGCGAAGGCCTGCCCGAAAGCCTGCTTTCCCGATTGCAAACCGTTCGGATCACCATGTCGAAAGGTTTCGACAGCTTGAACGTCGCCGCCGCCTCGGCCATTGCCCTGCATCATTTCTCACGCTGATGTGAGTCAAGACGCGACGAAAGCGGCCAGCCCGAACCCGTCAGCTGGCTTCTGCCTTCTGCAAGGCGCGCACACGGTCGGCCAGGCTGCGGTCGTTGCCGGCGGAGCGGTTGTCCTGCGGCGCCGCCAGCGCCTTGGCGATTGGTGAATCGGGACCCTCGAGCTTGGCCGTCAGATGGACGACCTCCGCCGCCAGTTCGTTCATCTGCTCACGCAGCGCGGCGCCATTGCCATTCGCCAAACCCGACGATGCCACGGCGCCGAGATCCGCCTTAAGCCGCTTGTTCTCGCGCGCCAGCGCCGTCAGCCTGGCCTCCAGCCGTTCGCGGTCGCCGTCGAGCTTGGCAATCGCCCGGTCCATGTCGTCGCGCTTACCGGCCTCGTCATGCCGGCCGGCTTCATCGGGCTTGCCGACCAGCCGCAAGGCCGATGCGCCGTCCTCGGCTTTCGCTTTTTCCCGCAACCGTACCAACTCCTTTTCGCGCCGATCAAGCTTGTCCTCACGGTCGGCGAGCGTTGCCAGCAGCCGCTCGACCTTCTTGTCGAGTTCGGCGGCTCTTTTCTTCTCGGCCTTCAGGCCATCGCGCGCGGCCTTGCTTTCGGCCGCGATCTCCTGGCTGCGCCGATCCGCTTCCTTGCGCTGGCCGCGCAGCAGCGAGATGTCGCTGGCGAGCTTCTGCAATTCGGATTCGCGGGCCACGAGCTCGATCTGGCGGCTGCTGGAGGCAAAACTGGCATCGTCATACATGTGCTCCAGCTTCTCGAGATCGAGCGCCCGCCTTTCCAGTTTTCGCTCGGTTTCCTTGAGCCGCTCCGAAAGCTGATGCAGTTCCTCTTCGCGCTGGCGTAGCGCTTCGCTCTTGGCGCCGAGTTCGGCGAGCGCATGATCCTTGCCCGCTCGCTCGACCGCCAGCCCCTTCAGCGCCTCGCGGCCGCGATTGATTTCGACGAGTTGTTCGGCCACCTTCTCGCGCAACGTCTTGACGTTGATTTCAAGTCGCCGCGTCGACATGGCGTACTCGGCCCGGATCCGGTCCTTGTCGGCCTGGATTTCAGCTCGCGTCAGCGGGATGGAGGCTTCGATGCGCCTGCGGGTCAGGGCGGCGGCACGCCGCCAGACGGCCGGAGCCACCATCAGCGCCAGAAAGCCGGCACAGAGAAAGCCGAGGGCAAAGAACAGGACCGACTGAACCAAAGGACTACCCGTTATCAACGACAACTTGGAAGGCTGGACTGTGCCATGTTGGCATGGCGGAAATCCGGCACCGCGGCAAGGGCTTGCCGCGGGTCATTCGGGTCGTGGCTCGGGAATCCGGTCGAACGGTCCGCGATTCCATCATATCGGACAGATCAGAACGGATTCCAGGTCGCTCGCTCGGTCAGTTTCAGGTAGCCGAGATTGACGCCGAGCCGGGCGCCGACGCCGGTACGGATCGGCACCAGCAGCACATTGTTGTTCTTCAGAACGTTGAAGCCGATACCCGCCACCACATAGGCCGAACCGGCGACGCCGCCGTAGCGATTGTAGAGGTTGCCGACATCGTCGAGATTATAGACCAGCATCATCACGCGTGACCCTTCGCCGCCGAAATCCCAGCCCAGCGACGGGCCTTGCCAGAACACTTTGTGATCGCCGGCATTCTTGGTGTAGAGCGTGCCTTCGCCATAGGTCAGGCCGCCGATCAGCGCACCGGATCCCTCCTCGCCGAGCAGATAGCCATTGGGCAGACCGTAGGAGGCGAATATCTTCTCCACGACGGTGGCCAATCCGCCCGACGTCGCGCCGAAGAACTTGTGGCCGGAATCGACAATCTCCTGAGCGGTGTACTCCTGGGCCCGCAAGGGCGATGTCGTGAAAACGAGAACGCCCATGAGCGTGATCGCCATTGAGAGGACACGGAGAAAACTCCGGTCATAGAATCGGGAAAACATGCTTCCAATCTCCGTCATGAAGCACTTTCGCCGACGCCTCGCATCCGTACGGCTCTTTAGGCGGCCGTTAAGGATGACTGTTAGGGGCAAACTATGCCGTAATCCTTTTTCAACCATTAAACTCCCACATGAAGATGGCGGTTCGAAGGCTGTTTGGCCGCTTGAGGGGACACGCAGCCTGCGTGAATGCGCCATATGCCATGACGACAATTTGGATTTGTTGCTGCACGCGCGGGCGCTGTGTATTCAGAAAGCCTTGGGTTGAAGCGTGATTCGTGTGGGCAGGCGCGAAGATCGATCGCTTGGCCACGAACTGGAAGATTTTGCAGGGATTTCGCCGATGGCCGATCTGTTCACCCTTTCCGCTCCCGACCTGGCGGCGCTTTTGTGCAGCCGCGTCTGCCACGACATCATCTCGCCGGTCGGCGCGATCAACAACGGGCTTGAACTGCTCGACGAAGGCGGCGCCGACGAAGACGCCATGCGGCTCATCCGCCAGAGTGCAAGGAACGCCTCGGCCCGCTTGCAGTTCGCCCGGATCGCCTTCGGCGCTGCCGGCTCGGCCGGCATGATGATCGACACCGGAGATGCCGAGGCCGTCGCCATCGCCTTCCTCAAGAACGAAAAGCCGGAGTTGGTCTGGAACGGAATCCGCGCGCTGCTGCCCAAGAACAAGGTCAAGCTGCTGCTCAACCTGCTCCTGGTCGCCAACGCCGCCATTCCGCGCGGCGGCAAACTGGTCGTGACGCTCGAAAATCTCGAAACCGAGCCGCGCTTTTCGCTTTCGGCAAGCGGGCCGATGCTGCGTGTGCCGCCGAAATTCCTCGAACTGCATTCCGGCCACAAGCCGGAAGAGCCGATCGACGCGCATTCGGTGCAACCCTACTACACGCTGCTGCTGGCCCGCGAGGCCAACATGACGATTTCGATCCATGCGACGGCTGAAGAAATCGTCCTTTCAGCGGCCTGAAGCCGGCGCCCGGTGGCGCGCGACCGAACAAAGTATTTCAGTCTGAAATATTTCATTGACGCCCCAGATAGGCGCGATGATCTTTGCCCGCCGAAGCATCCGCAAGGAAAAGGCCTTCGAACGACATCTTTGCAAAAATTTTACCTAACGGCTTTTCGGCTTCTTTACCAGATCGGTCTAGGCTACGCCGCAGATGCCCCGAACGACCGGACTGTCCAAGGGCAGAGAGGAACCGGAAATGAAACGCTGCATGTTCGTCGACGATTCTAGCGTCATCAGGAAGGTGGCAAAACGCATCCTGGGCGGTTCCGACATGATGGTCATCGAGGCAGCCAGCGGGCTTGACGCACTGGAGATGTGCGCCGCCGACATGCCCGACATCATCGTCGTCGACGGCGCTCTGCCGGACGTGCAGGCGGTCGACCTCATCCGGCGCGTCTGTGCCATGGAAAGCCCGATCAGGCCGCAGATTTTGATCTCGCTGGTCGAACTCGATATCGCATCGATCATGCGGGCAAAGCGCGCCGGCGCCCAGGGCTATCTGTTGAAGCCCTTCAATCGCCCGCAACTGCTCGAGCGCTTTCGCGCCTTGAAGATCGCTGCCTGAACGCTGTTCCAGGAGACCCGCGCGGCGGTCCGCCGTCTCGCAGTGCGCAAAATAATTATCGGCTCACATGCAAAAACCCGGCCATGGCCGGGTTTTTGAGAAAAGCTCCGCCCACTGCGCTCAGGCGCTGACGCGGATGTCTTCCGGCTCGCGCAGCACATAGCCGCGGCCCCAGACGGTCTCGATATAGTTCTGGCCACCGGACGCGGCGTCGAGCTTCTTGCGCAGCTTGCAGATGAAGACGTCGATGATCTTCAGTTCCGGCTCGTCCATGCCGCCATAGAGGTGGTTGAGGAACATTTCCTTGGTCAGCGTGGTGCCCTTGCGCAGCGAGAGCAGCTCCAGCATCTGGTATTCCTTGCCGGTGAGGTGCACGCGCTGGCCACCGACCTCGACGGTCTTGGCGTCGAGGTTGACCACCAGGTCGCCCGTGGTGATGACCGACTGGGCGTGGCCCTTGGAGCGGCGCACGATGGCATGAATGCGCGCCACCAGCTCGTCCTTGTGGAACGGCTTGGTCATGTAGTCGTCCGCGCCGAAGCCGAGGCCGCGTACCTTGTCCTCGATGCCGGCCATTCCGGAGAGGATGAGGATGGGCGTCTTTACCTTGGACAGGCGAAGCGTTCTCAAGACCTCGTAACCGGACATGTCGGGCAGGTTGAGATCGAGAAGGATGATGTCGTAGTCGTAGAGCTTGCCCAGATCGACACCCTCTTCGCCGAGGTCCGTCGTATAGACATTGAAACTTTCCGATTTCAGCATCAACTCGATGCTCTGTGCGGTTGCACTGTCATCTTCTATCAGCAGAACACGCATTTCATTCCCCTTTTCTGCCGCCGGACCATTTCACGACCCGTCCTGCCCCGGAGCAGTGGTTGCCTTGTAGAGAGGCTGCCATCGAATGGTTAACAAAACCTAATTTCCCGTCCAATACGGTACCAGATTTTTTAACCCCTTTCTACACCCTCTTGAATCTAATAACGAATCACAGACCAAATTTCCTAATGCGACACATTAATAATCTGGACTAAGTGACTCCAGGGACTCATCGACGCGGCTTCGCTTCGGCGGCCGGAATTTTTACCCGGCCTTAAGCCCTGACACGTATGATTAACAATGCCCGTAAACGAATGGTTACCATCGGCAAAAAACTTTAGGGTTTTGTTTCCCATAGTGCGGGGAAAGCCGGTGGACACGGGCAGCGCTTGGGCCTTTCCAAGTGGTTTGGACGATATGTGCGGGTGTGCGTTTCCGGGAGTACCGAATCATGAAGTCACGTGAAAACCTCGTTCGGCTGAAACAGTTTCAGGTGAATGAGAAGCGTCGCCAGATGCTGCAGCTCGACATGATGATCGCCGAGTTCGAGCGCATGGCCGTCGAACTGGAGCTTCAGATCACCGCCGAGGAAAAGAAAGCCGGCATCACAGATATCAATCATTTCGCCTATCCGACCTTCGCCAAGGCGGCGCGCCTGCGCCGTGACAATCTAAGGAACTCGCAAGGCGACCTCGCCCTGCAGCGAAGCGCCGCCGAATCATTACTCGGTGAAGCTGAAGCGGAGCTTTCCAAGGCGGAGATGTTGGAATCGCGCGATACCAAGATTCGCGAGGCCGAAACCGGTGGCCGCAGCGCCATGATCGGCTGAAGCGGACATCCGCGCCATTCGGCGCGCACACAAGCGCGCCACCCTGTCGCGCGACAGCCTGCACCCGGCGCCGGCGGGCCGCCGCGAATGCGCTGATGGCATGCAAGGCCTAGGCCGCCCAGTCCCCCTCATTTCCGGCAATCGCCCTTGCCCGGGCATCCTTGATATCGGGCGCATGCTGCTCCGCCCATGATCTGATCTGGGCAAGCAGTCCCGCCAGGTTCTGACCGAGTTCGGTCAATTCATATTCGACGCGTGGCGGAATGACCGGATAGACCTCTCGCCGCACCAAGCCATCGCGCTCGAGCACACGCAAGGTCTGGGTCAGCATCTTGGGCGTGACGCCTTCGAGCTTGCGGGCAAGCGCACCATTGCGCTGCCGGCCTTTGCGCAGCGCGCAGACCACCAGATAGACCCATTTACTGGCCAGCATCTCCAAAACGGTGTGCGACGGACATGTCCGCCGGAACGCGTCGTAGCCGAAGGGGGAATCGCAATCACTATCCATGAGGTGCCTATATATCAAAAAGGTGCATACTGGACAATAGGCCCTTACTCTCCAAATGATAGTGGCGTTAGTCAAGCAGGAGAGATTTTATGCGTGCCGTAACCCAGAATTCCGTTGGCGGGCCCGACGTTCTTGTCACCGCCGAATTGCCCGATCCCACGCCGAAGGCCGGCGAGGTGCTGGTCCGCGTCAAGGCGGCCGGCATCAATCCGGTCGATGGCGCTGTGCGCGCCGGCCACTATCCGCTGCTCGGCGAGCCACCCTTCATCCTTGGCTGGGATATTTCGGGGACGGTCGAGGCGCTGGGCGCCGGCGTCACCGGCTTCAAGGTCGGCGACGAGGTGTTCGGCATGCCGCGCTTCCCTAAGCAGGCCGCGGCCTACGCCGAACTGGCGGCCGTGCCGGCCGATGAGATCGCGCTGAAGCCGAAGCGGGCGGACCATATCCAGGCCGGCGCATTGCCGCTGGCCGGTCTCACCGCCTGGCAAGGCCTTGTCCGCCATGGCGGACTGAAACCAGGCCAGCGCGTGCTGGTGCACGCCGGAGCTGGCGGCGTTGGCCATCTGGCCGTGCAGATCGTCAAGGCGCGTGGTGCTTACGTCGTCGCCACGGCCAGCCCGGGCAAGCTCGACTTCGTACGCAAGCTCGGCGCCGATGAGGTGATCGACTATACCAAGGGTGATTTCACCAGCCAGATCAGCAATATCGACCTGGTGCTGGAGCCGGTGGGCGGCGACCATGCCGATCGCTCGCTGAAAGTGCTTAAGCCCGGCGGCGTGCTCGTGTCATTGCTCAATGTCAACGACGCCACGCGCGCCGACGCCAGTTCGCGCGATATCAGGGTCGAGCGCATGTCGGTCGTGCCCGACCGCGAGGGCCTGCTTGAGCTGGCCGGTTTGATCGAGGCGCAAAAGCTTGCCGTTCACGTGGCCAGGACTTTTCCGCTCGACCAGGCGGGACCCGCCCACGCCTTTCTCGCCACAAGGCCGATCGGCAAGGTAGCGCTGACGATCTGAGCGGCGACACCGTCGCTCCGAAAGAAAAAGGGCGCGGCATGCCGCGCCCTTTGCTCGTGATGTGACCGGCCTAGTGCCGGTATTGCTGGATGCGCGTGGTGCGCAGCCCGGCAAGGCCGTATTCGTCGATCGACGCTTGCCAGGACAGGAATTCCTCCGTGGTCAGCTTGTAGCGCTGGCATGCCTCTTCAAGGCTCAAAAGTCCGCCGCGCACCGCTGCAACCACTTCCGCCTTGCGCCGGATAACCCAGCGACGGGTGTTCGTCGGCGGCAGATCGGCAATCGTGAGAGGGCTGCCGTCGGGCCCGATAACATACTTCACTCTAGGTCTAACCAGATCGGTCATCGTACTCTCTACAAAAAACTCAAAGACCCAATCCCCGCCACGTTACCGCCACAGCTTTAAAAATTGCCTAAGCAGACCCTAATGACTAGGTAAGGATCGTGAACGCCGCGTTAGTCTTTTGGCGGGCATTTGAAATATCCGGCTGGAAGCCCTGTTTCAGCCGGGAGAAATGTACCCATTCACCACGTCGCCACGCCGTGGGTCGCCGTGCAAGCTGGCGCCGCATGAAAGCTTGACCTATATTCTCGACATTGGCATTTGAGCTGCCGCAGAATGAAAGCACCATGAACAGTCTCGACCTTCCCAGACGTCCCGAAGAGACCCGCATCGTCGTCGCCATGTCCGGCGGCGTCGATTCATCCGTGGTCGCCGGTCTGTTGAAGCGCGAGGGCTACGATGTCGTCGGCGTCACCTTGCAGCTCTACGATCATGGTGCGGCAACGCATCGGGCCGGATCATGCTGCGCCGGCCAGGACATCGACGATGCCCGCCGCGTCTCCGAGACGCTGGGCATTCCCCATTATGTGCTCGATTATGAGGAGCGGTTCCGCAAGGCGGTCATCGATCCCTTCGCCGAAAGCTATGTCGCCGGCGAGACGCCCATTCCTTGCGTCTCTTGCAATCAGACGGTCAAGTTCGCCGATCTCCTGGCCACGGCCAAGGATCTCGGCGCCGACGCGCTGGCCACCGGCCACTACATCCGTTCCGGCGCCAATGGCGCCCACCGCGCGCTCTACCGGCCGGTCGACGCCGATCGCGACCAGAGCTATTTCCTGTTCGCCACCACGCAAGCGCAGATCGACTATCTGCGCTTTCCGCTCGGCGGCCTGTCGAAGCCGCAGGTTCGCGCCATCGCCGAGGAGATGGGGCTGACGGTCGCCGCCAAGCAGGACAGCCAGGACATCTGCTTCGTGCCGCAGGGCAAATATTCCGACATCATCGCCAAGCTGAAGCCGGCGGCCGCCAACCCGGGCGACATTGTCCATATCGACGGCCGCGTGCTCGGCCGCCACGAGGGCATTCTGCGTTACACGATCGGCCAGCGCCGTGGCATCGGCATCGCGTCCGGCGAGCCGCTCTATGTCGTCCATCTCGACGCCGAGCGCGCCCGTGTCGTGGTCGGCCCGCGCGAGGCGCTGGAGACGCACAAGATCTATCTGCGCGACATGAACTGGCTGGGAGACGGCGGACTCGCCGATGCTCCCGCCGGCGGCATCGAACTGTTCGCCAAGGTGCGCTCGACCAGGCCGCCACGGCCGGCCGTGCTGCGCCACGAGGCAGGCGTGACCTCGGTCGAACTGGCCGATGGTGAATCGGGCATCGCGCCCGGACAGGCCTGCGTGCTCTATTCCGACGACGGCAACGAGGCCCGCGTCTTCGGCGGCGGCTTCATCGAGCGTTCCGAGCGCGGCGCCGAAGCCGAAGCGATGCTGAGCCGGCTCGCCGCGAGGCCGGCGCAAGTTCCCGCCGACCTTTGAGACTGTTTCGAAATTCGCTCTGGCGAGTCATATGGTGGTGGTTTCGAGAACCGGAGCGCAGCGGACATTTGCGTCCGAGAGCAGCGCATGACCCCGAAAATCGAAAAGCGATTTCGGAAAGGATCATGCGCCAAATCAAGTGCTACGGCATCCTTTGCGCGTCTAGAGGACGCGCGGCGCCGTAGTAGCGCAGAAAACGCCATCAGATGGCCGCCAGAGTAGAATTTCCAAACAGTCTCAGGATTTGGTGTGGGTGACCGTGCCCGCCGTCAGGATGCGAAGCACCCTGATCGCTTCCTCGCCGCTGGTGCGTGGTTCGGCGCGCGTCTCGATGCACTGGATGAAATGCTCCAGCTCGCGCGTCAGCGGCATGCCTTGGGCAACCGCGACATAGGACGGCTCATTGGTGGTGAACGCCCACTGGCCGCTGTCCTGCCACACCGCGTGCCGGTAGACGGCAAGCTTGCGCTCCCATGGCTCGACATCGTCGAACACCGCCATCGCCTTGGTGCCGACCACCGTCAACCGCCGCTCGCGATAGGGGTTGAGCCGCGACGTGAAAAGATGGCTGCGCAGCCCGTTGGGAAAGCGCATGTGCAGATGCGCGAAATCGCTGAGATTGTCGAGGAGTGCCGCCCCCTCGCCGCGCACCTCGATCGGCTCGGTGCCGGTGATGGCCAGGATCATCGACAGATCGTGCGGCGCAAGGTCCCATAGCGCGTCGTTCTCGGTATGGAACTTGCCGAGCCCCAGCCGGTGCGAATGGATGTAGCGGACCTCGCCGAGTTCGCCCTTGTCGATCAGCCCTTTGAGCGTCTCGAAGGCGGGATGGAAGCGCAGGACATGGCCGACCATGAACACGCGGCCATTCTCCTTGGCTGCCTGCACCGAGCGCTCGGCATCCGGCACCGTCAGCGCGATCGGCTTTTCCACCAGCACGTCCTTGCCGTTCTCGACGGCGCGCACGGCAAGATCGGCATGGAACTGCGGCGGCAAGGCCATGATAATGGCGTCGATGTCATCGCGGACGAACAGCTGGTCCGGCTCGATCGCCAGGCAGTCCTGTTCGCTGGCGAAACCTTCGGCGCGGGCACGATTGGTGTCGGAAACCGCGTGCAATGCGCCGAGCGCCTTGAGGGTGCGGATGTGGTTTGAGCCCCAGTATCCGCAACCGAGGACTGCAATGCGCGGCTTCATATGTTTCAAACTCTAAAAACTCGTGGCCGAGACATAGCGACGTGCCCCGTCGAACTCAACCCCGGCGGCCGCAACCAGGCGTTCGCGCGGCAAAGCTTTTCGCCAAGGGGAATATGCGCTGATATCGAATGCATCGAAGCTTGACAGGCTCGCCCTCCCAACCTTATATCCGCGCGACCTTGGCGAACGCCGCGAAATGCCTTTCGATTTGAGGCGGATTTCGGGCCTGTCGCCGCCCTGGCGGGGTAGCTCAGTTGGTTAGAGCACGGGAATCATAATCCTGGGGTCGGGGGTTCAAGTCCCTCTCCCGCTACCATCAATACAGCGTTAGGCGCCTCTCCTGGTTTACGGTTTGCCAGGTTGAGGAGCTCCGCCAGCGCACCGTGGACCTTGAGCTCAATCTGCCCCCTGCCCTCGGCCGGAATGATCTCAATCTTCGCAACTAGCGAACGGACGATCCTCGCTGCCTCGTCACGCTCGCTTTCGTCGGATTGCAGGGCCATCTGGAGTTCCGACACTTTGCGGCGATAAGCCTCGACGGCTGCCGGGTGAAACTCCACGATGCTTTCAGCGGCTGCCATGGCCTGAAGCTCTCGCGCTAGACTTTCCTTCTCGCTCTCGAGGTCCAGCAACTTCGATCTCATGCTGGCCGTCGAGACACCGTCGGCAATGGCATCAACGATATTGGCAATCTGCCTGTCGATGCCGACGAGCCGCTTCTCAGCTTCCTTGTTCCGTTGGCGGTTCATCGCATTCAGCCGTTTCTGCTCGGCGTGATATTCGGCAAGGAAGCCCGCGATGGCATCTGGCGCTAGCAATCGCCGCTGGACGCCAGCAAGCACACGCTTCTCGAGGTCGCCAACACGGATCGTCCTGCTGTTGGTGCAGGTACCTTTCTCACGATGCGCAGCACAGGCCAGTTGGTTCTGATTCTTCACGGTATAGGAAGCGCCGCAGCAGCCGCACCGCACGAGCCCTGAGAACATATGTTTCGGCCGTCGGCGATGATGGAGTTTCGCACCTCCATATAGCTTCTTGCGAGCTTGGGCTGCTTCCCATAGCGCATCATCCACGATGCGCAGATGCGACACCTCCATGACCTGCCACGTTTCGGGCGGGTTCGGTCGCGAGATACGCTTGCCGGTTTCTGGATCTTTGACCATCTTGATACGGTTGAAAACAAGCAGACCGATGTAGATTTCGTTGTAAAGGAAGCCGCTTCTTCTCTTGAGATTGCCGTTGATCGTCGAGGCGCCCCAAGCGCCACCAAAGGGCGACGGGATACATTCTTTATTGAGGTCAGCAGCTATCGCACGCGCCGATCGACCAACCGCGAACTCCTGAAAGATTCTGCGCACGACCTGGGCTTGATGCTCATCGATCTCGCGCAGACCGCGGATCGGTTCGCCGCTTTCATCGAGCTTTTTGACCACGCGATAGCCATAGGAAAGGCCACCAGCCGCATAGCCATTCAGTATTCGTCCACTTTGTCCGCGCCTGATTTTAACCGCAAGGTCACGCAGGAAGAGCGCGTTCATCGTTCCCTTGAGGCCCACGTGAAGTTCGTCGACGGCACCCTCGGAGAGGGTGACGAGGTTGACGCCGGCGAAGCGCAGGCGTTTGAAGAGACCAGCCACATCTTCCTGGTCGCGTGAGAGGCGATCAAGCGCCTCGGCAAGAACGATCTCGAACTGCCCGCTTTGAGCATCACTCAGGAGCCGCTGAATGTCTGGTCGGCGGACGATGCTTGCGCCAGAGATGGCAGCATCGGCATAGGTCCCAACGACAGTCCATCTCTCTTTAAATGAGTGTTCTCGACAAAGTCGCAGTTGGTCCTCGATTGAGGCTTCGCGTTGGTTGTCGGACGAATAGCGGGCATAGAGTGCAACACGGGTCATGGCGGCGGCTCCTCTCTCCTGTTCCCATGGGGTTTGCCATCCGGCTCCCTGCCCTCTCCCTCTCGGCGGCCCGGCCGATTGTCGTTGGCCGCCAGCCCCGACTCGAATGCCTCCCGCGCCAGTTGCCGGCCGATCAGCCGGGCGATATCCAGCACGACCCGATCCAGCCGCGCCGCCATGTTTTCTGGGCGCCCCTCGGGGTTGGCGACGTCGCCGTTGTCGTTCGCCGGAACTAAAGCCTGTGGGCCGATCCTGGTTTCCTCAGCCATAGCGGTCGCTCTCCCAATGGTGGATCGACCGTCTATCGGAGGCCGCCGGGCGGCTAGGGAAAGCACGAAGTTCACGAAGTAGGGCCACAGCGTGCAATGACTTGCGTCGGGCGGTTTCGTCTCAATCATTAGGTCGGGCTGCAGGCGACAAGTGGGAACGTCCTGATGCTCACATCCAGGCCCACCATCACTTCAGAGGGCGTGTCGGAAGTCGGCCACATCGCTACACTGCTCCGCCTCGCCTTCCTCGTTCAGCGCCGCGACCAGCTTGACTGCGGACTCCCAATGCTTGGCGACATCGCTCCGCGTCCTTTCCCGGCTCCGGCAACCAACCGGCAAATCCCCTGCGATCGCCTTTAAGTCACGCAGTACGGAAGCTATGTGCGGCCACGGGAAGTCGGTTGGGTCACCAATATCTCGATCAGCCCCAGCGATCATTTCCAACTTGGCGATGACGCCGATGAGCGACGTAGCCGCGACTTCGGGGATCGAATCTTGAAGCTTAAGAGCTTCGGTCATCGCAAAGACCTCGGCTTCGCAAGCTATGACATGCTCAGAGTCTAGACCCGTAGTAGGCACTGATAGTTGCCACGGCATCGGCTCGGCCGCAGTCAATACCTGAATTCCGGTATTGGCGATCATTCGCGCCTCCATCCGCTGCTGAATTCGACACAACAGCAATGAGGCATGTCGAGCTCGTTGCCATTCGCTCCATAGTCTCAAAGCGGAATCTGTGCCTTGGGGCCCCGGCCTCTCGAGCTCATCGCGTTGGCCGCCGATGACGAAAGGCAAAGTCGTGGTATTGTCGGAATCAACCATGATCCGAGCTCCAATCAGCTTGGGTTGTGGTCAGGCCGAGCGACGTGTTCGTGCACGTTGTTCGGCCGCAAAGAACCACAATTTACGTACATACCGTACATTACGGACATAAGCATTGTCAAACACGCCCGATGCTATTGATAACAAAACTGAGCGCTTCGAGCTGCGGCTTACGAGTGACTTGCTTGCCCGCGTTGACGAATGGCGCCGAAATCAGCCCGATCTACCCACCAGATCGGAGGCCTTCCGACGACTTGTCGAGGCTGGTTTAGGCTCTAAGACAGTCGGTAAGCCAGAACCAGACGGCACATGACTCAAGAAGAATTGCCAGCGCGCTCCGGCCTGATCGCCCGCTATATAAGTGTCCTTGAACGCGCTGATGTTTCAGCAAGTGTGCTTGGGCACATCGTAGACGCATTAGGAATGGAGCCGGAAGCACTCATTCGCAAAGCGAACGGCAGTCATTCAGAATAGGTCCGCGCGTAGCCGCTCGCGAGCGCGCCGTAAAAGCGAGCGAGCGGCGGGTTTGCGCAGCATCTCGGACATTCGCGCAATACCAGCGATTTCTCGAAAGCAGCCAGCAGCTTGGGCAGTGGCGGCCTACAACGGATAAATTGCAGGCGTTCTTCCAATGGATCAACCTCTGGCGGTCATCCGACGCAGCGCGGATGACCGTTTCGACGCGTCTTGCTGTTCGCGTTGGACGCGGTCATTCGTGCAGCGCCAGATCAAAAGCAACTATGCAGGACAAAGCGAGTTTGTGGCGCGATGGGCAAACGGCCGCTTACACCATCAAGTAAAAGGCTGGTGTCACGATGCCTATAGCAATGTTTCGTACACACTATGTGCTTGGTGGGATTGCGGGAGTTCCCGTGCGTCGAAGGCTCTTGTCCAGTTCGCTTTTCATCCAACTCTGTCGGTACTCTAGAAGGCGCTTATACGGAGGGGCCTCCCGGTCCACTAACACCGCAAACTCCCTTTCGACATCCTCGACCCAGGGATGTTCGGCCGCTAGTGACTTCTCGTGAACATCGTTCGAGTAACGATCCAGGAATGCGGCCATCACGGTCTCCCGTGGCGCCGACCCATCGACGAGTAGTTCGGCGAACTCCTTGGGATTGCAGAGTTGGAGGAACGGAACGCCCTGCAGGTTGCCTTCTTTCTCTCCGTAGTTGTTCAGGCGGAGAGCTGCGCGCTGATCGACTCGTAAATCCGCCAGGAAGGCTGGGAGAATGTCAGCCAATTTCGCGTCCCGAACTCTCCCGACACCGCCACGGACCAGGTCCCTCAGCGCTTGGAATTCAGGGGTGTCATTCTCCGGATAGACGAGACCGGCATGCGAGCCGGAGCTGAAACCGAACAATTCTGTCAAAGGTTGAAGCCGCCGGTCGGCAACTACCTCATCGACATACTGTCTGAAGTACGCGTCTGGATCGGCCCCGTTGATCAGGTCGTCACCAAATTTACGAAGTCGTAGAACCTCGCCGATCGCATGGAGTAGTTCTCCGGGATGGAGGATCGAGCGATTGGCTAGTTGCCCTGCCAAAAGGTCTCGAAACTGAACGTACTGTGCCCTCGTCAAAGACGTCCAGTCCCATAGGGCTCTCCAAGGGGCTAGACTTTGCGGTGGGGCAACTGCTGGATGCGACTGAACCCGATTAATAAGTTCTTCGATTGCGATTGTTCCTGCTTTGAGCAGCGTTGCCATATGCTCGTGCGGGATGATCGGATCTTTCCAAGACACCATGGGGTAGGACGCCAATAGGCGAACTCCAGTCCCGCTCGGACCCTTGCCAAGCAGGCTCGACCAGCGTTCTGAACGCAGGGCGCGGATGCCTTCGACCGACATCCCCTTGGTGCCGCCACGAAACTCCATCTCAACCGCGATGAGATAAACCAGGATCGCGTCTACTGCCTTGGGGTGTTCCCTCAGCGTCGCTTCGAGCATGCCGACTAAGTGGTCGAAGTCCTCAATGGCCTGGCGGAGACTTCGCAGATTCTGCATTTTGGACGCTCGGAACACTCCCAAAACTGTTTCCGTGGATCGTTCCACGCACGCCTTCGCGATCGGCGACGTCATCCGCGCAGTGAATAACGGCAAGACCTCTTCGGCGTCCGAACCAACCCTGATCGTCTTGCTGACGAATTTCTCCTTCTGCCGTTCGTAGTCCGATCGCGCGGGCTCAGCCTCCTCGATCGTCTTATCGGTGTTGCGCACCGGCGACGTTATTTCCTCCTCGTTCGCAACAACGATGACTTTTACACCGTCCTTTGCGAACGAGTACACGAGCGCCAACGCTTCAAGCACGGGCATCGATGAACGTTCGAGGTCGTCGAACACTAGCACTCGTTCGCGCGGATCGAGCATGGCGCGACGGATTTTCGCCGCGTCTTCTGGCGTGCCTACCGTATTTTTCGAAAAATAGGCGCTGGCACGCAGCGCAATCTCCGTGGCGATCCGGCCGGACTTGCCATGTTCGGATGCAAAGAACTGCTCGTAGATTTGATTGACATTGCTCACTCCGGCCAGCGACGCGTACCAGTAGCGGCCGCTCGCACTCAAGGGATCCCAGTTGAGCACCGAAGCGTTGCGCCGATCCAGGAACGATTTCAGGAAATACGTCTTGCCCGAGCCCCACGGACCGTCGATCATGACAGCATAATCGGTCCCATCCGCTGCAAGGTATCTGCTGAGGTACTCTTCCGCCTCTCGGTGGCTCGCTCTAGATACAGTCTCGTCCATCAACTCGTTCCTTGATCTGCGTGCAAGAGGACTGACACTGCGTTCGTGGTATCAACTTTTATTATTCCCAAGACTTTCTAGCGCCGTGCAGCCGTACATTTCGGGCTGTTAGCAAATTCTGCCGTACCGGTGCGGATCAGCGGAGCTTCCGGGCGGGACATTCTCTCCGTTCCCATATAGCTCACGCCTTGTCGCCTCAAGCCGGACACAGACGGAAACTTTCTCCAAGGGTGTCATGTTCGCCAAGGCGGCCATCATTCACTCTACGGCATCGGTCAAAGGGTTCGAGGCCAACGTTCGGCCCGCGATGTCCGAACGTTCTGGTTGGGGCTCGGCTGCAGAACAGCGACTATCGACATTGCGCCTGCCAAGATCAGACGGTCCGGTCTCGGCCGCGATCGGTATGGCTCAGCCCGCCGGAGATCGAACAAACAGGCAGCGAAATTGCGCCCTGAGTTTTTGGGCTGGCCCTCAACCTGATAGCGGTCGTTCGGCTACGGTCGGGCTTATTCAAGTAGGTCTTTCAAGCGACGATATTCAGGCATGTCCTTAATGCGCGGATCGAGCTCGGCGAGCGCATCGAGCGCCCCCGCCAGTTCGTAGGGCATACGTGCGCGGTCATCGGGCGTGATCGCATTGAGCAATCGCATCGCCACCTGCGGGTGGTTGCGGGCGATATTCTCCTTATCCTTGCGGTCCCTCGAAATGCGATAGGTCAGCATGTCGGCGTTTGGCACCGGGCGGATCAGCGGAAGGATCGTCTTCACGGCATCCGGGAAGTGGTCACCTGCCTGTTCGGCAATCTGGATGAAGCCGCGCGTGGTCTCGTCGCTGCGATAGCGCAGAGCGCGGGGCCAGCTATTCTCGATGAACGGCTTGATGAACTCGACCCATTGACCATGCTCCTGAAGGCTGTTGCCCAGCGTCCAGAGGATCCGGCCGCGCAGATCGTCGTCGATCGCGGTGAGCGCGTCGTGAATTTCTTCGAAGCTGAACAGCGGCGCGAAATCGGGCACCGGCCGCGACAACCAGACCAGCAGCGAGCCAAAATAGTCGCGCTCCTGTTCGTCGAGCGTCCAGCCCGCTTCGCCCTTCAGGATCTTGAGCATCGGCGCCTTGAGCTGCTGCCAGAAGGGCGCGGGCATGGCGTTGCGATTGAAGGCGAGGCCATGCCAAGCCGCTTCGGCGAGCGGATGATCGAGCTGGAACATCGGCAGCAGGAACGCCTCCGCCCAGTCATGGAAGCAATAGTCGATCCAGCCCATATGCTGGGTGAGGACGGCGACGGCATGGCCACCGCCATAGCCGGGCGCGTCGGCTAGCGCTTCGAACCGGCTGGCGAGATTGCGGTTCAACGATTTGTGGCGCTTAGCCCTTTGGGGCGTCAGTTTCCACAGCGCCTGGGTGAGCGTCCCAATCGGGCTGTTGATCGCCTTGCTGATCGACACTTCGGACTGCTGCTGCTCGACACCGCCGATCGTGGTCGCGCCGATGCCACTGTCGGTCGCGTCGGGCGCGCTCGACAGGAAGGGGTGCAGGAACCCGTCGAAGATCGCGAGCGCATTGGTACGGCCATTTGCGTAAAGCGCGGGAAGATGCTTTTCGAGCCAGTTCGGTGCTTCGTATCGTAGCGTGATCGCTTGCGCCGGGCTGAGTCGTATGAACGAATGCGCGAGCAGGCATCGCAGTTTGGGTGTCGTGTCTTTGGGCCATTTGTTGAACAGGTCGCCCCACAGTTGCGCCGGGAACGCGCCCTTGCGGTAAGCGGACCGGAGCGCGGCCAGCGCCTTGTAGGGATGTTCCTCGACCAGGCCCCGGAAAGGATGATAGCTCGCAAGTTCCCGGATCGGACGCTTGGTCCGCGCCAGCGCGGTGTCCACTACCTGATCCAGCGGTAGAAGGTCGAGATCGCCGGGGTCGCTGACCTCCCGGACCCAGCCGCTACGGCCGTCATGGCTGTCGTCGGCATCTTCCGCCCAGCTGTCGTTCCATTTGGGATGAATCAGCTTGAGCTTGGCGAGAGCGTGCTGACCAGCGGCAGTCAGCTGACACTGTTGCAGCTCGAGCCAGCGCAGATTGGTGGCGGCGTAGGCGGCGCGGCGCTCGCGATATTGTTGGCGCCTCTCGTCACGATAGGTAGGCGGCCCAGCTTCCAACAACCGCTCGACCGTCCGCTTCTGCCGGTGGGACCATTCGCCCCATCTCGCCTTGATCAGGTGGAGCAGTTCGCGCTGATTATAGGCATTCCACATCGTTTCGCGCGGGAGCGACACGATGATCGCCAGCGCCTCAGCCGCGGTGGCGATCTTCGGATCAGCCGCTGCCCACAGCCGGAACTTGGCGAAGATGCGCGTCTCGGTGGTTGACCAGGCGAGGAATTCACGGCGCGCAAGGTCCGGATCGTGCGCGACCAAAGCGAGGTATATCGTCCTGAACCACAGGACGTTGTGCGACTTCTTGCCGGAGAATCCGTCATTATCCGCCTCGGGCAGCAGGGTCGGTGGATGCCAGAAGAGGTCGCCGATCTCGTCGAGCAGCGCTGAAATGCGCTCAAGCGATCCCCGAACGATCTGCGCGATCTGCGCCAACGATTCGGGCGGGCACTTCACATCATGATTGTGCCGGTCGAGCGATGCCACCTTGAGGTCGACGACGTCGCGAAGGCGCAATTTGTCCCAATCCTCGAGGGGCGGGCGCGGCGGCGACATGAAAGGCCGGGAGATTTCGACAAAGGGGGTGACGCAGCGCTCGAAGAACCGCGCCACCGCCGGTGTCCAGCCGGATCTCTTGAGCATGCCTTCGAACGCGAACCAGCGGTCGCTGCGCTCTTCCTCGGGCAGCATGTCGAGCGCCTCGAGATAGAGGTTCCACAGCGTCTGCGCGGTCGGCGGCATCTCCTTGCCGTACCGGCTGCGCACCCGGTTCGAGACGAACCAGAGCAGGTGCGGATTGGGACGATAATAGGTTGACGCCCACCACAAGGCGGCCGGTTCGTGGCTTTGCACGCCGAACCAACGCGCCAGGTGATGGAGTCGGTCGGGCAGGGGATAATGCCACAAGGTGCCACCGCCCTGCAGCGTCATGCGCTCCGGCTGGACGCCATCCCCTTTCTGCCAGGCAAGCGGGTTGCGCGCGTTTTCGGGAACCGTCCGGCGCTCATTGGGCGAAGGCCGCAAGGGATCGTCGTCCAGTCCGTAGAAATCCTGCGGGTCGATCTCCTTGGCGTCGCGGTTTCGCGATTCCTGACCGGGGGCGAGATACCGGACGTTCGGATCGAACACCGACAGCCATTCCGCACCGGGCGCTGGATCGGCATCGGCAAAAGCCTTCGCGCCTTTCGTCGTACTCACCAGCTGGACTACCTGACCGCGCTGGAACGGCTCGAGCTCGGCCGGTGACTGGCGCGCGAGCGACAGAACCTCATCGGCCCAGCGATCCGGTGAGCGCGCCGCCTTTGCCCAGGCGGTGATGGTCCGCCACAATCCCGAGTGCGTTTTGTCGGGCGTGTAGCAGATCGGCGTGACGCCGCGATCCTGCCAGATTTCCTCCGCGTCGTCGGTCGACCGGTCGGTAAAGACGTAGATTGGTGACTGGTAGATGACGCCCGTGCGGACGTTGAGGCCTTCGAGCAGGTAGCGCATTGGCGGATCGTCCGCGCTGTAGCCGAGCAATACGATCGTGTACTTTTCACGCAGCGCCTTCACGAAGCGTGTTGCCCATCCTTCGGCGAGATAGGCTCGGCCGAAGTCGCTGCTGCCGATGACGTAGCTCGGAATTTCTTCAGGCTGCCGCGGATCGGCCAGGCGGCCGTGGAGATAGACCACGCCGCGGATCGGTTGATTGATTTCGATGTCGGGCAGACCCGGTGGAACGATTGGCCGAACATCCCGTCCGGCTTGTTCGAAGAGCCTATCGAAATTGGTGGTGACGACCTGGGGGTTGCCGCTCGCCCCGCGCGACAGCGCGAGGATATCGCGATGATGTTTGAGCGTACGAGGCTTACCGACACCGAGTGCGGCATAGATCTGGCTGTCGATTTCCTCGCGCCCGAACTCGCGCACGAGCACGTTGAATACGCGATCGAAGCTTTCCTTGTCGGCCAGCGCCTTGCGTGCCTTGGTCGCGTCGAGCGTATCGATGATGCGGTTGGTCAGCGCCCAAAAGCTGTCGAGCCCGGCTGGCATCGAAACCCCGGCGCCGCAGAAGAAGATCACATTGCCCTGTGCTTGTTCCTCAAGCAGGTGGGCAGGCAGTGATGGACCATTTTCGACAAAGCGCATTTTTCCAACATGACCAAAACAGGTCGTAACACAAGATTTTAGGGTGAGATTGAACAAGATTGACCAACAATTCTTAGTCACGCAAAATCGCTGCCGGGGCACCATTGCGATCCGTCGGTCCTGTCATTTGATTGGCGTCGCGAGCGCCTTCATTCTTAGAGCGTCCGAGACGAATCCTCCTTCCTCAGAGGTCTTGGCGAACCAGTCAAATGTCCGACCAATCCGATCTCGAAGCTCTCAACAAGAGATGCGAACCCTGCTTCTCAAAGATGACTGACGACGAGGCGCTCAAGCATATCGGGCAGTTGATCGATGACTCGTACGACGCATCGTTTGAGCGTGGCGTAAAGCGGGCGTTGTACTTCACGAGCCAGCGTGACGGTGGTGCGCAACTTCCACAATATCCGCGGACAATCGCAATCGCCAATTGTGAGGCACATTGCCAATTGCTGAGCTAACGCAATTGGTTAGCGTCGGAGCGCACATTGCAGCAAAAACTCACAATGTGCGGAGGACGCAAAAAAACCTAATAAACTCAATCAACCGAAAGCAGCACAACGTGCGGCCTTTTATCTTGCCATCTTAATCGGTTGTGCTTCCGGTGAGCTTTTCGACATCGTCGTTCCTCTCTTTTGGTGCGAT
>NZ_JAIUGW010000040.1:0-25262 GCF_020164795.1 Mesorhizobium sp. ES1-3 | reverse complement strand
ACCTCCAAAAATCAGCGTTGAATCTGATTTGCGCTTCCTTGGGAATCCCAACCCGTTAAATCGTCACTACGTCCTAGGGCGCCGATCTGCCCAATTTAGGGGTTTTGCCCGACCTTACGAAGATTTAATTCAGAGCGCGCTTACGGATCGCAGATAGGCCGACGCGATTTCACGCATGCGCTTGCCGTCGAAACTCGGGCCGTGGCCACCATGGCCGATGCGGATCGGCAGCTCGAGCAGGCGCCGCATCGTGCCGGCATAGGCGGCCCGGTCGGAATCCGGCAAATCGTCGATCAGCGTGTCGTCATAGATGGCGTCGCCGCTGAAGAACAGGCCGTCGGCCTCGTCGAAAAGCGCGATCGAATCCGGCGAGTGCCCGGGCAGGTGCAGCACCCGAAACCGGCGGTCGCCGAGATCGACCACGTCGCCTTCGTCGAGCGTGCGCGTCAACGGCGCCGGCGCTATCGTATAGTCGGCCGATTTCCAGCCCGGCGCCGGCAATCTCGAGACCGCGCCCTCGAGATCGTGGAACATATAGGCGTAGGTCGCGGCCTCATCCATGCTCTCGAACTGCGCGGCACTCATCCTTGGCCCGGCCCGCAGCGGAAATTCGTGCAGCGAGCCGACATGATCGAGGTGGATATGGGTGGCGACGACCAGAAGCGGCTTGCCTTCGGGCGTCTTTATCTGCGGCGCCAGCGGACAGATGCCCATGCCGGTATCGACCAGAAGGTCGGCGTCGCGGCCGGTCAGATGCCAGATGTTGGCGCGAACATAGTCGTGCACGAACGGTTCGGTCAGCATCGTCGTCCTGTCGTCGACGATGCGCTTGCTGAACCAGTTATCCATCAGACGGGAGCCTCGGCATCAGGTTTGAGCCGGGGCATCAAGTATGAGCCGGGCATCAGGTATGAGCCGGGGCATCAGACGAACGGCTTTCCGACCTTGTATTTCTCCGGCACGAGCCGCTCGAGATAGGCCATGCCGGCATCGGACAGCTGGTTGACGTCGGGTTTCATGAAATCGTCGGGCATGTGTCGGGTCTTGCCGGCGACGTTCTTCAGCGGCACCTTCTTCAGCACGATCTTGCTGCCATCATACTGCAGCGCCACCGAGCCGCCGCCCTGTTCGGCGACACCGACGGCGAAGGCGCCGGCATCGAAGGCCTCCTGCGCGTCGACGGCGCTGATGGCGCCGACATAGCCGCGCGGCATGTAGCCGAGCGCGTCGACCCGGGCCCGCTTGCCCGGCAGCCCGTCGGCCAATGCCCGTTCTAGCGCCGCGGGCAGGTCGCTACCCGATAATTTGACGTTGCCATGCTGGTCGCGTTCGAGCTTCTCGGCCGGCACCAGGCTTTCGACCAGCGCCTTGCCATCGGCGGTGCTGACGCCTTCCGACACGGCGACGATGCAGCGCTTGTGGCGGTCGAGCGTGGCGCGTACGTCGTCGATGAAACTGGCGGCGGAGAACGGCCGCTCCGGCACGTAGACGAGATGCGGGCCGCTGTCGGGGTCGAGCTGCCAGGCTGCGGCGGCCGCGGTCAGGAAGCCGGCATGCCGGCCCATGACGATGCCGACATAGATGCCGGGCAGCGCGCGAAAATCGAGATCGACGGACAGGAAGGCGCCGGCGACGAATTCGGCCGCCGAAATGAAGCCCGGCGTATGGTCGTTTTCCTCGAGATCGTTGTCGATGGTTTTCGGCGCATGGACGAAAGCGATCTTGCCGCCGGCGGCATCGGTCAGGATTTGCTGGGTGCCCGAGGTATCGTTGCCGCCGATATAGATGAAGGCGTCGGCGCCCGCTTTTTGCAGTCCCTTCAGGATGACCTCGCAATAGGCGGCATCCGGCTTGTCGCGCGTCGAGCCGAGTGCGGCGCTCGGCGTTCCGGCGATCAGCCGCAGCCGGTCCTCCGGAATGGCGGAAAGGTCGACATAATTGCCGTCGCGGATGCCGCGCACGCCGTGGATGGAGCCCAGCACCTTGGCGCCGGGATGGCGCTTGCGGATCTCCAGCGTGGCGCCCACAACCGTCTGGTTGATGACGGCGGTCGGGCCGCCGCCCTGCGCGATGACGAAGGTTCCGGCCATGCTTGATTTCTCCCTAGAGCATGATGCCGAAAAGTGTGAAGCGGTTTTCGGACGACATCATGCTCTACTTCTTTGATTTAGAGACGGATTCAGATTTCAGGTCGAACGGACCTGAAATCATCCACCTCTAGGCGATGGTTTTCAAGGCACCTTGGCCTGTCTTGTCGCCTCGCGCAACGGAAGAGTCTGACGGCCGCAAACCGCGGCCACGATCACATGACGACGACGGGGTTTTTCTTCGATACCCGGCTGTAGAGATCGATGATGTCCTGATTGATCAGGCGCACGCAGCCCGACGACATCGCCTGGCCGATGCTCCACCATTCGGGCGAGCCGTGGATGCGGTAGCCGGTGTCCTTGCCATCCTGGTAGATGTAGAGCGCCCGGGCGCCGAGCGGATTGGTGAGGCCGCCGGGCTGGCCGCCCTGCCATTTCACCAGTTCCGGCTTGCGCTGGATCATTTCGGGCGGAGGTGTCCAGGTCGGCCATTCCCGGCCGTACTGGATGTTGGCGCGGCCGGACCAGCGGAACCCGTCCTTGCCTATGCCGACGCCGTAGCGGATGGCGTCGCCACCCGGCTGGACGAGATAGAGCATGCGTTCCTTGAGATGCACGACGATGGTGCCGGGCGCCTCGCCAGTGGTGTCGACGACGATCTGGCGGCGGAATTCCGGCTTCACCTTGAGATAGGGGACCTCGGGCACGTTGAAGCCGTTGTCCGTCAAGGAGGCATACATGACGTCAGGGCTGGTGATGTTCTTGTCGACGCTGATCGAAGGCCGGATCGGCACCGAACCGGTGACCGTATCGTCGAGCTGGAGTGCCGGCAGGTCGCCACCACCCGAAGTCGAGCAGCCGGCGACGCCGAGCAGCGCCAAAGCGCCCGCCCCGGACAGGACGGCGCGGCGGGAGAGAAGAAGATCGGTTTCGATTGCGTCGCCGTTTCGCGGCGGCGTCGGACCTTGCGGCAACTCACCCATATACCCAAACCCTACGCTTTCGGCGGGAAGCACGGTCCGGCCGGATAGCAGGCATTTTCATCATTCATGGTTGATAAAGCGTGAATGCCTTGTGCTGCTTGCGTTTGCAAAAACAAAGATTCGGCCCTTTACATTCTTCGGGACCCAAGGATTTATCCTCTTCTTTGAGCTCAAAGGAGACGAGCATGTCCTTCGAAAACTGGGCCGCCTTCGCTGCCGCGTCGACCGTCCTTCTTGTCATCCCGGGCCCGACCATCCTTCTGGTCGTGTCCTATGCGCTGGGCCAGGGCTGGCGCACCGCCTTGCCGATGGCCGTCGGCGTGGCACTGGGCGACTTCACCGCCATGACGCTGTCGATGCTGGGTATCGGCGCGCTGCTGGCGGCTTCCGCTGGTGTCTTCACCGTGCTCAAGCTGATCGGCGCCGGTTATCTGATCTATCTCGGCGTGAAACTGTTCCGCGCCGGCGGCACGCTGAAGGCCGAACCACGCACCGACGCGGTGTCGTCGGCAAGGATGATGGCGCATGCCTGGCTGGTCACCGCGCTCAACCCGAAGAGCATCACCTTCTTCGTCGCCTTCCTGCCGCAGTTTCTAGACCGGCATGCGAATTTCTGGACGCAGATGCTGGTTTTCGAGACGACCTTCCTGGCGCTCGCCTTCGCCAATGCCTTCGGCTATGCGCTGATCGCGGCACGCGCCCGCAACGTGGTGCGCAATCCCAGGGCGATCCGTATCTTCAACCGCACCGGCGGCACGCTGCTGGTCGGCGCCGGCATCGCCACTGTGGCGATGCGGTCGGGCAACTAGCCCGGTTCTCTGGTCGCTTGGCGCCCCAGCAGTTGATGCTCTAGGATCGGCGCCGGTGCGGCGATCCAGGGACGAGGCATGATGATCAAGGACGACTTCGGCCTGTCATTGTCAGGCGCGACACAGGGCGGGCTCTCTTCCTACGGCCGAGCTGTGCATGAATTGCAGTGTTTCATCGGCGATCCGGTCAACTCCGTCGATCGCGCCATCGCGCAGGATCCCGGTTTCGTCATGGCGCATGTCTTCAAGGGCTACCTTTTCGGCCTTGCCACCGAACCGGAGGCGACGGCCGTGGCCAGGACCTGCCACGAGGCGGCGCTGCCGCTTGCCGCGACAACCCGCGAGCGGGCGCATGTCTCGGCCCTCGGCCACCTCGCCAACGGGCGCTGGCATCAGGCCTCCGGCATCCTGCGGGACATAGCGATCGATTTCCCGCTCGATGCCGTGGCGCTCCAGGTCGGACACCAGGTCGATTTCTTCACCGGCAACGCCCGCATGCTGCGCGACCGCATCGCCCGCGCCCTGCCGTCATGGCGGACGGACATGCCGGGTTACCACGCCATCCTCGGCATGCAGGCCTTCGGGCTCGAAGAGATGGGTGAGTATGCGCAGGCCGAAAGACTGGGTCGCTCAGCAGTCGAGATCGAACCGCGCGACGGCTGGGCGCAACATGCGGTGGCGCATGTGATGGAGATGCAAAGCCGGCAAAGGGACGGCATTGCCTGGATGCGTTCCGATCCCGAAGCCTGGACGAAGGAGAGCTTCCTCCAGGTGCACAATTGGTGGCACCTGGCGCTGTTCCACTACGACCTCGGCGAGACCGCAGAGGTGCTGGCGCTCTATGACGGGCCGATCTACGGCAACAGATCGACGCTGGCGCTCAACATGGTCGATGCATCGGCGATCCTGTGGCGGCTCCATCTCGGTGGGATCGATGTCGGCGACCGCTGGGTGGCGCTGGCCGCCAATTGGGTGCCCAAGGCCGCCTCCGGCAATTACGCCTTCAACGACGCCCATGCGATGATGGCCTTTGTCGGCGCCGGGCTCGACACCCCGGCCCGGACCTTGCTCGAAACCCAGCGCGAGGCGATGCGGGGCAATGACGACAACGCCGGCTTCACCAGGGATGTCGGCCATCCTCTCACACTTGCGATCAAGGCGTTCGGAGAGGGCGACTACGCCGAAACCATCCGACTGATCCGGCCGATCCGCGCCATCGCCCATCGCTTTGGCGGCAGCCACGCGCAGCGCGACGTCATCGATCTCACGCTGATCGAGGCCGCCCTGCGCGCCGGCGACGGCGTGCTTGCCCAGGCGCTGACGACGGAGCGCTCGACGGCACGCCCGGACAGTCCGCTGTCGGCGCTGTTTTCGCGACGCGCCGCCGATTTGTCGGAGAATTGACCCGGAGCGGATCTTGCCTTAAAAACTGCTCAAGCATATTTTTTCGGGCTCCGAAAAAAATAAGAACGTGGGAGGAAACCATGTATCTCGGCCTCGACCTGGGCACATCGGGCGTCAAGGCGCTGCTGATCGATGCCGGACAGGGCGTCATCGGCTCCGGCCATGGTACACTCGATGTTTCTCGGCCGCATCCCGGCTGGTCCGAGCAGGATCCCCTGCACTGGATACGCGCCTGCGAGGAGGCGATCGCCGAACTGAAGGCGTCGCATCCCGGGCAATTCGCGGCGGTGAAGGGCATCGGCCTGTCCGGCCAGATGCATGGCGCGACCTTGCTCGATGCGGCCGATCATGTGCTGCGCCCCTGCATTCTGTGGAACGACACGCGCAGCCATGTCGAGGCGGCCGCGCTCGACGCCGATCCGCGCTTCCGCACGCTCACGGGCAACATCGTCTTTCCCGGCTTCACCGCGCCCAAGCTCGCCTGGGTCAAGAACAACGAGCCCGCTGTCTTCGCCAAGGTGGCGAAAGTGCTTTTGCCGAAGGATTTCCTCCGGCTTTGGCTGACCGGCGAACATATTTCGGAAATGTCCGACTCGGCCGGCACGTCCTGGCTCGACGTCGGCAAGCGCCGCTGGTCCGCGGACCTGCTCGCCGCGACATCGCTTGACGAGAACCATATGCCAGCGCTGGTCGAAGGTACTGCAAAGGCTGGCGCGTTGCGCGCCGAACTCGCATCGAAATGGGGCGTCGAAGCTGGCATTCCGGTGGCTGGCGGCGCGGGCGACAATGCGGCTTCCGCCTGCGGCATGGGCACAGTCGGCGCCGGCCACGCCTTTGTTTCGCTCGGCACGTCGGGCGTGCTGTTTGCCGCCAACGCGTCCTATCTGCCGAACCCGGCAAGCGCGGTGCACACCTTCTGCCATGCGCTGCCCAACACCTGGCACCAGATGGGCGTCATCCTGTCGGCGACCGATTCGCTCAACTGGCTGTCGGAGATCACGGGCAAGGGCGCAGGCGAACTGACATCGGAACTCGGCGATTCCCTGAAAGCGCCGACCGGCGTGTCCTTTCTGCCCTATCTCTCGGGCGAGCGCACGCCGCACAATGATTCCGCCATTCGCGGTTCCTTCACCGGCCTCGCGCATGAATCGAGCCGCGCCGTACTGACCCAGGCCGTGCTCGAGGGCGTCGCGTTCGCCTTCCGCGACAGCCTGGAGGCGTTGAAGACGGCCGGCACGACCTTGACGCGCGTGACCGCGATCGGCGGCGGCTCGCGCTCGCGCTACTGGCTGAAGGCGATCGCCACCGCGCTGCAACTGCCCGTCGACATCCCCGCCGACGGCGATTTCGGCGCCGCCTTCGGTGCCGCCCGGCTCGGTCTGATCGCCGCGACGGGCACCGATCCCCTCAGCGTGTGCACGGCGCCGAAGACCGACGCCACGATCGAACCGGATTCGGCACTCGGCGGCGCCTATGCCGATGCCTATCACCGCTACCGGGCACTTTACCCGGCGGTCGAGAGCGCCACGGCGTGAGCGTGGGCTTACTCCACCCCCTTTGTCCAGGCGCTGGCGCTGCCCCTCACCTGCCTGCCGGCATCCTCTCCCCGTATAGGGACGGGGAGAGGGGCGCTCCCGTCACCGCTTTCGCCAATCACCAGCGTAGCGAGGCGGGCGCCAAGGTTGCGGCCAGCCCGCTTCTCCCCGTCACTATACGGGGAGAAGTGCCCGGCAGGGCGATGAGGGGCGGCGCCGACTTTGGCGATTGGTATTCCCAACCACATCTTGAAGAGGTGACCTCACTGCGCCGGCACCTTGTCCAGGAAGCCGGTGACGCTCTTCAGGCGGCCGTTCTCGATGACGCCGATATCGGTGCCTTCGATGACGGAAGGCGTGTCCTCGGGGCCGAGGTTCCAGGAGAAGCGGATTTTGTCGGCAAAGCCGTCCGGCGTGCCCTTCAGCGAGAAGCGGAAGCCGGCAAAGCGCTGCTGCACACCGTCGATCAGCGCCGCGACGCCGTCATGGCCGTCGCCCTGCATGAGCGGATCGCGATAGCTGACGTCTTCGGTGAAGACAGCCTCGAGCAAGGCTGCCCGGCGGGCGGCATCGGCTTCGTTCCAGGCGGTGATGTAGTTCTGGGCGATTTTGTTGAGGTCGGTCATGATCTGTCTCCTTCATTTGACGGTTTTGACATGACCGTTTTCGACCAGCGCCGACGTGAAACCAATTACGCCTGAGGTAATCAGGCAAAACTATCTTGGAGAGGAAGAGAACCATGAGCAGCGGCTTTTTCGGCGACATCCAGAAGATCAAGTATGAGGGACCGGATTCGACCAATCCGCTGGCCTATCGTTTCTACAATCCCGATGAAGTGGTGGCCGGCAAGCGGCTGGAAGACCATCTGCGCTTTGCCGTCGCCTACTGGCACTCCTTCGCCTGGCCGGGCGGTGACCCGTTCGGCGGCCAGACTTTCGACCGTCCCTGGTTCCCCAAGGCCGGCGGCATCGACACGATGGAACTGGCGAAACTGAAAGCGGACGTCGCCTTCGAGATGTTCTCGCTGCTCGGCGCTCCCTATTTCTGCTTCCACGACGCCGATGTGCGGCCCGAGGGCAAGGATTTCTCCGAAAGTGCGGCCCGGCTCGATGAAATCGCGGACTATTTCGCCGGAAAGATGAAGCAGACCGGGGTCAAGCTTCTCTGGGGTACGGCGAACCTGTTTTCCAACCGCCGTTTCATGTCGGGCGCGGCGACCAATCCCGATCCGGATGTGTTCGCCTACGCCGCGGCGACGGTGAAGAGCTGCATCGATGTCACCAAGCGGCTGAAGGGCGAGAACTACGTGCTGTGGGGCGGGCGCGAGGGCTATGAGACGCTGCTCAACACCGACCTTGCCCGCGAGCAGGAGCAGGCCGGCCGGTTCCTGAACCTCGTCGTCGACTACAAGCACAAGATCGGTTTCAAGGGCACGATCCTGATCGAGCCGAAGCCGCAGGAGCCGACTAAGCACCAGTATGACTATGATGTCGCGACCGTCTACGGGTTTCTCAAGCGCTTCGGCCTGGAGAAGGAGGTCAAGCTCAACATCGAGCAAGGCCATGCCATCCTGGCCGGCCATTCCTTCGAGCACGAACTGGCGCTGGCCAATGCGCTCGGCGTCTTCGGCTCGATCGACATGAACCGCAACGATTACCAGTCGGGCTGGGACACCGACCAGTTCCCCAACAACGTGCCGGAGATGGCGCTCGCCTATTACCAGGTCCTCCAGGCCGGCGGCTTCAAGACCGGCGGCACCAATTTCGACGCCAAGCTGCGCCGCCAGTCGCTCGACCCGCAGGACCTGCTGATCGGTCATATCGGCGGCATGGATTCTTGTGCGCGCGGCCTGAAGGCGGCAGCCCGCATGGTCGAGGACAAGGCGCTGTCGGGTCCGCTCGCCGAGCGCTATGCCGGCTGGAACGGCACCGAGGCCAAGGCGATGCTCTCGGGCAAGCGGACGCTGGAAGAGATCGCCGAGCGCGTGGTGAAAAAGAAGATCGAACCGCAGCCGCGCTCCGGCCGTCAGGAACTGCTCGAAAACATCGTCAACCGCTACGTCTGACGTTGTTTGGCCGCCGGCAATCCAGGCCGGCGGCCATGTGATGCGAAAAAGCTTGGCGCGCGGAAACCTTTTGCGCGCCATGCTGAAACCCACGACAAGGTTTTGCCCCCAGCGCCCCTCAATCGCCCAGCTCTTGCCTTCAAACTGCCGTCACGAATCTCGTATAGATATTGCTCGTGGCGGGAGAGGAAGAAGGAGGCGAACCGATATGCAGAACGAACGTGAAATCGACGCCCTGCTCTCACCTGGCGAGGCCGGATCGATCATCGACCGGCTGATGGCAATGCCGCATCCAAAGCAAGGCGCACGCAGCACCAATGAATGGGACCGCGCCGTTGCCAGCCGCTTCGAGACCCATCTCGCGCGGCAGATGCGCTCGCAGATCGATGGCGGCAGCGACCGCCAGAATGCGGCATAAACCTCTATCCGTGCATGTCGTTGCCCCAAAACCGCTACACGCTTTTGGGCGACCTGCACTACAGCATGTCGCGGCGAATAGGATTCGCCCGACCTGCTGTAAGTTTCTGATTTTATGCATGTCGTTATCCCGGAACCGAGGACACTTCCGGGCGACATGCATTAACCCCGGCGAAGCCTGACAGGGGCTTCGCCAAAAGCTCTTGAAAACGCCCTGGAAAAGGCCGCGGCAGACGAGAACCCCGTCCGCCCGGCAATATCCGCCATGGCGATTCGCGTGTCGACCACGAGCCGGCGCGCGGCACCCAGGCGCAGCCTGAGATAGTAGGCACCCGGCGTCTCGCCGATCGACTTGCGAAAGATGCTTTCCAGCGTCCGCGCCGTCACGCCGGCTCGTTTGGCAACCGCCTCGACGGTCAACGGCTGATCGACATGCGCTTCCATCAGCCGGATGGCTTGTGCCAACCGTGGATCGTAGCCGTCGAGCCGGCCGAGCGAGACCAGCGGCTGGGCATCGGTCGCGGCCCGGGCCTGGTCGTAGATGAAGACGCTGGCGACATCGAGCGCCACCGCCATGCCGAGCCGCGTGCGAATGAGGTGCAGCATCAGGTCGAAGGTCGGCGAGGCACCGCCCGAGGTGAAGACTGGCCCGTCGATGACATAGCGGTCCGGCCGGACATCGACACCGGGGAAGGCCGAGGCAAAATCCTCCATGTCCTCCCAATGGGTGGTGGCGCTGCGGCCTTCAAGCAGGCCGGCGCGCGCCACCAGCCAGGTGCCGGCCTCGACGCCGCCGCACGCGCGGGCCGCTCGCGCCGCCCTCCGCAAAGCTGAGAGCAGAGCCGATGTGGCGTAGTTCTGGGTGCCGAAACCGGCCACGACGACGAGAACGTCGGTCGGCTCTGCCGCGTCGAAACGGCCGCTGACCGCCACCGGCAGGCCACAGGTGGTGACCGGCGCCTCGCCTGTCACCGAGACCAGTTTGAAGTCGAACAGGGTCTCGCCGGAAATGCGGTTGGCGGCGCGCAGCGGGTCTACGGCCGAGGCGACGCACATGATCGACGAGCCGGAAAACACCAGCAGCGTCACCTTGAGCGGCGCGCGCTCGGCGCGAAAGATATCAGGTTTTTCGCTTTTGATCATATCACCTTCGTAAAACGCAAAACAGCTTTGATCAAGTCGAGCGATGCTAGTGGCTGTTTCGAATGGGAGGAGAGTTTCGATGCCGCTCGCGATGAACCGTGAGGTTTTCATTACCTGTGCCGTGACCGGGTCCGGCGGCTCGCAGGACCGCTCCCCGCATGTGCCGCGCTCGCCCAAGCAGATCGCCGATTCGGCGATCGACGCGGCCAAGGCGGGTGCTGCAATCGTCCATTGCCATGTGCGCGACCCCGAAACCGGCAAGCCCAGGCGCGACGTGCATCTCTACCGCGAGGTGACCGAGCGTATCCGCGCGGCGGACGTCGACGTCATCCTGAACCTCACCGCCGGCATGGGCGGCGACATGGTGTTCGGCTCGCCGGAAGCGCCGCTGCCGCTCAACGAAAAAGGCACCGACATGGGCGGCGCCACCAACCGCATGGAGCATGTGCGCCAGTGCCTGCCGGAAATCTGCACGCTCGACTGCGGTACCATGAATTTCGCCGAGGCCGACTATGTCATGACCAACACGCCCGGCATGCTGCGCGCGATGGGCGGCATGATGACGGCGCTCGGCGTCAAGCCCGAGATCGAAGCCTTCGACACCGGGCATCTCTGGTTCGCCAAGCAGCTGGTCGAGGAAAAGGTGCTGAACCCCGACGCGCTGGTGCAGCTTTGCATGGGCGTGCCATGGGGTGCGCCCGACGACCTCAACACCTTCATGGCGATGGTCAACAACGTGCCGTCGGCCTGGAACTGGTCGGCTTTCGCGATCGGCCGCAACCAGATGGCCTATGTAGGGGCGGCGGTGCTCGCCGGCGGCAATGTCCGCGTCGGCCTGGAAGACAATCTGTGGCTCGACAAGGGCGTGCTGGCGACCAACGCGCAGCTGGTCGAGCGCGCCGCCTCCATCGTCACCAATCTCGGCGCCAGGATTTTGGGACCGGAAGAAGTGCGCAAAAAGCTCAACCTGACCAAGCGAGCGCCGATAGCGGCATGAGCATGATCCCGAAAAGTGGGAACCGGTTTTCGGATAAGATCATGTTCAAACAAGAAGATTATTCGCAGGGAGGGTTGATATGACTACCGTCAAATTCACCGCGATGAAGGATGGCGACAGGGACGACTACGAGTTCCTGACCGCCCATGAAATCGACTATGCGGCCAGGACCGGCGAGCGGCTGCTCGACGCGCTGGTGCAGCTCGACGAAGGCCTGTCCGGCTACAAGATTACCCGGCTCGGCCATTCGCTGCAGGCGGCGACCCGCGCCTGGCGCGATGGCGCCGACACCGACTGGATCGCCTGTGCGCTGCTGCACGACATCGGCGACATCTACGCGCCCTACAATCATGACGAATACGCCGCGTCGATCCTGAAGCCCTTCGTGCGGGAGCAATGCACCTGGGTGGTGGAGAAGCATGGCGATTTCCAGCGCCTCTACTACGCCCATCATCTCGGCGGCAACCGCCATGCGCGCGACCGCTTCGCCGGCTATGCCTATTTCGACGATTGCGATGCGTTTTGCGAGCGCTGGGACCAGTCGAGCTTCGATCCCGACTATGACACGCTGCCGATCGAATTCTTCCGGCCCTTCGTGCTCGAAGTCTTTTCTCGTAACGCTTACGATCCAGCGATCATCCGCGCCGGCGAGCGTGTACCTCTCACAGATCCCCAGACAGCCAGCAAAAGAACCGGAGCCTCTCAATGAGCATCATCAACAAGGCGGCCGCCATTGGCGGCGGCGTCATCGGCGCCGGCTGGGTCGCGCGGCTGCTCTTGAACGGCTTCGACGTCTCGATCTTCGATCCCGACCCGGAGGCCTCGCGCAAGGTCTCGGAAGTGATGAAGGGCGCACGCCGCGCCTACAAGCAGATGGTTCCCGGCGGTCTGCCCAAAGAGGGCAAGCTAACCTTCGCCAAGACGATCGCCGAAGCGGTGGCCGATGCCGATTTCATCCAGGAAAGCGTGCCGGAACGGCTCGACCTCAAGCACAAGGTGCTGGCCGAGATCGACACCCATGCGCCGGCCAATGCCATCGTCGGCTCCTCGACATCCGGCATCAAGCCGACCGACATGCAGGTGGCGATGAAGAAGCACCCCGAGCGGCTGGTCGTCGGCCATCCGTTCAACCCGGTCTATCTGCTGCCGCTGGTCGAGATCGTCGGTGGCGACCAGACCTTCCCCGAGGCAATCGAGGTCGCCAAGGAAATCTACGCCTCGATCGGCATGAAGCCGGTCGTCATCCGCAAGGAGATCGAGGCCTTCGTCGGCGACCGCCTGCTCGAAGCCGCCTGGCGCGAGGCGCTATGGCTGATCAAGGACGGCATCTGCACGGTCGAGGAACTCGACGACATCATGCGCTATGGTTTCGGCCTGCGCTGGGCGCAGATGGGCATGTTCCAGGTCTACCGCGTCGCCGGCGGCGAAGCCGGCATGCGCCACTTCATGGCGCAGTTCGGACCCTGCCTGAAATGGCCGTGGACCAAGCTGATGGACGTGCCGGAATTCAACGACGAGCTGGTCGACCTGATCGCCACCCAGTCGGACGATCAGGCGCACGGCCTGTCGATCCGCGAGCTGGAAAAGATCCGCGACGACAACCTAGTCGCGATCATGGATGCGCTGTCGAAGCAGAACAAGGGCAAGGGCTGGGGCGCCGGCGCGCTGCACAAGAACTATACCAGACAGCTCGCCAAGCTCGCGGCGAAGAAGCCCGTGGCTTCAAAGGCAGCGGAAAAGGCCAGGGCCGCCAAGCCGGTGAAGAAAGCCGAAAGGCCGAAGAAAAAGAAGAAGGGCTGAGACCATGGATTTCGGTCTTTCGGAAGAGCAGAAGCTCATTGTCGAGACGACGCGCGCCTTCGTCGAGAACGAGCTTTATCCGCATGAACGCGAGGTCGAGCGCACCGGTGTGCTGCGCCGCGATCTGATCGAGGAGATCAAGGCCAAGGCGATCGAGGCCGGGCTCTATGCGGCCAACATGCCGGCCGATGTCGGCGGCGCGGGGCTCGATACGGTGACCTGGCTGCTTTACGAAAAGGAGCTCGGCCGGGCCAATTACGCGCTGCACTGGACCTGCGTGGCGCGTCCCTCCAATATTCTGCTCGCCGGCACGCCGGAGCAGCGCGAAAAGTATCTTTTCCCCTGCATCCGTGGTGAGAAATGGGACTGCCTGGCGATGACCGAGCCGGGGGCCGGCTCCGACCTGCGCGGCATGAAGGCAACCGCCGTGCAGGACGGCGACGACTGGGTGCTGAACGGCACCAAGCATTTTATCTCCCACGCCGACCTCGCCGATTTCGCCATCGTCTTCATGGCCTCGGGCGAAGAGGATTCACCGCGTGGAAAACGCAAGAAGATCACCGCGTTCTTCGTCGACAAGGGCACCAAGGGTTTTACGGTGCGCGACGGTTATCGCAACGTCTCGCATCGCGGCTACACCAACGCCATCCTCGAATTCGACGACTGCCGCCTGCCGGCAAGCCAAGTGCTCGGCGAGGTCCACAAGGGCTTCGACGTCGCCAATTCCTGGCTCGGCGCCACGCGCCTGCAGGTCGGCGCCACCTGCCTCGGCCGCGCCGAGCGGGCGCTTGGCCATGCCGTCGAATACGCCGCGCAGCGCCAGCAGTTCGGCCAGCAGATCGGCAAGTTCCAGGGCGTGTCGTTCAAGCTCGCCGACATGGCGACGGAACTCAAGGCCGCCGACCTGATGGTGTTCGAAGCCGGCTGGAAGTACGATCAGGGCACCGTCACCGACCAGGACATGGCCATGGCAAAGCTGAAGGCCACCGAAATGCTCGCCTTCGTTGCCGACGAGGCGATCCAGATCCATGGCGGCATGGGGCTGATGGACGACCTGCCGCTGGAACGCATCTGGCGCGACGCCCGCGTCGAGCGCATCTGGGAAGGCACTTCGGAGATTCAGCGACATATTATTTCGCGGGCGCTGCTGCGTCCGTTCGGGGCTTAGAGCATGATAGCCAAAGCCGGCATCCGGTTTTGTCGGGCAAACGAGATCGTTTGTCCTGAGATCGCGCTCAAACGAAAAGATGACCATGCATAAACTCGAACGTCTCCTGCGCCCGAAATCGATCGCCGTGTTCGGTGGCGTGCAGGCCGCCGCCGTCGTGGCGCAATCGATCAAGATGGGCTTTGCCGGCGAGATCTGGCCGGTGCACCCGACCAAGGACGAGGTTGCCGGACGCAAGGCCTACCGGTCGGTCGCGGATCTGCCCGGCGCGCCGGACGCGGCCTTTGTCGGCGTCAACCGGCATCTGACCATCGAGGTGATCAAGGCGCTGGCCGAGCGCGGCGCCGGCGGCGCCGTCTGCTTTGCCGCCGGCTTCCTCGAAACCGAAGCCTATGACGAGGACGGGGAACGGCTGCAGGCCGAACTGGTCGCCGCTGCCGGCCAGATGCCGATCATCGGACCGAATTGCTACGGCCTGATCAACTATGCCGACGGTGCGCTTTTGTGGCCCGACCAGCATGGCGGCATCAGGCTGGACGAGGGCGGCAAGGGCGTCGCAATCATCACCCAGTCCTCCAACATCGCCATCAACATGACGATGCAGAAGCGCGGCCTGCCGATCGCCTTCCTGATGACCGCCGGCAATCAGGCGCAGACCGGCCTGTCCGAAATGGCGCTCGGCCTGATCGAGGACGAACGCGTGACGTCGCTTGGACTGCACATCGAGGCCTTCGATTCGGTAGCCGGCTTCGAGCGCTTGGCGGCCAGGGCGAGAGAGCTCAAGAAGCCGATCATCGCCATGAAGGTCGGACGCTCCGAACAGGCGCGGCAGGCGACTGTCTCGCACACCGCCTCGCTCGCCGGGTCGGACGCCGCTTCGGGCGCCTTTCTGAAACGCCTCGGCATCGCGCGTGTCGATTCCATCCCCGCCTTCATCGAGGCGCTGAAGCTGCTGCACATCACCGGCCCGCTGCCTGGCTATCGTCTGTCATCGATGAGCTGTTCGGGCGGCGAGGCATCGGTCATGGCCGACAGCGCCGAAGGGCGCTGGGTCAACTTTCCGGTGCTGACCGACACCCATCGCGCTCATGTCAAATCGACGCTCGGGCCGCTGGTCGCGGTGGCCAACCCGCTCGACTACCACACCTTCATTTGGAACAACGAGCCGGCGATGACCGCCACCTTCACCGCCATGGTGTCGGGCGGCTTCGACCTCAACATGCTGGTGCTCGATTTTCCGCGCCCCGACCGCTGCACGGTGACCGACTGGTGGGCGACGCTGCGCGCCTTCGAATCGGCGCTGAAGACCAACAATGCGCATGGCGCGATCGTTTCCTCGCTGCCGGAGAACCTGCCGGAGGAATACACCGCCGAGTTGATGGCGCGGGGCATGGTGCCGCTGTTCGGCATTTCCGAGGCGATGGACGCCGCACAGGCGGCGGCCTTCATCGGCTGGGCCTGGCGCGAACCGCAGGCGCAGCCGGTCGACACGAGCGCTGCCGGCGCATCCGATGCGCCGCACGTTACCCCTGACGAAGCCGAAGCCAAGGCGCGGCTGATCAAGGCCGGGCTTTCCGTGCCCAAGGGCGAGCGCGCCGGCAATGCGGTCGAAGCGGTGATCTCGTCCATGGCGCTCGGCTTCCCCGTCGCCCTGAAAGCCCTTGGCGTCACTCACAAGTCCGAGGTCGGCGCCGTCAGGCTCACCCTCAAGGACGCCGAATCGGTCAGCATGGCGGCGCATGACCTCTTGCCGCTCGGCACCGGGCTCTATGTCGAGCGCATGGTGCGCGACGGCGTTGCCGAACTGATCGTCGGCTTCACCCGCGACCCGATGTTCGGCGCTGTCATGACGCTGGGCACCGGCGGCGTGCTGGTCGAATTGCTGCGCGACAGCGTCACGCTGATGCTGCCGGCGACCCGCGACGACATCGAAGCCGCGCTGCGCGGGCTGAAATTGTTCCCGCTGCTCGAAGGCTATCGCGGCCGGCCGAAGGCCGATGTCCAGGCTGCTATCGACGCCATCGCGGGCATCGCCGGCTTCGTGCAGGAGAATGCCGGCGAGATCGAGGAACTCGACATCAATCCGCTGATCGTCTGCACGCAGGGCAAGGGCGCCTGGATTGCCGACGCGCTGCTGGTGCTGGGAGAAAACAAGAATGTCTGATGTCATCTCGACCCGCCGCGAAGGCACCATCCTGGAGGTCACGCTCGACCGCCCCAAGGCCAACGCGATCGACCTGAAGACATCGCGGCTGATGGGCGAGACCTTCAAGGCGTTCCGCGACGATCCGGAACTGCGCGTCGCCATCGTCAAGACCGCGGGCGACAAGTTCTTCTGCGCCGGATGGGACTTGAAGGCCGCCGCCGGCGGCGACCCGGTCGATGGTGACTATGGCGTCGGCGGCTTTGCCGGCCTGCAGGAACTGCGCGACCTGAACAAGCCGGTCATCGCCTGCGTCAACGGCATGGCGGTGGGCGGTGGCTTCGAGCTGGCGCTGTCCTGCGACCTCATCTACGCGTCCGATCATTCCTCCTTCGCGCTGCCCGAGATCCGCGCCGGCACGCTTGCCGATGCCGCGACGATCAAGCTGCCGAAGCGAATCCCCTATCATGTCGCCATGGATCTGCTGCTCACCGGCCGCTGGATGGATGTCGCCGAGGCGCATCGCTGGGGCCTGGTCAACGAGGTGCTGCCCAAGGAAAAGCTTGAGGACCGCGTCTGGGAAATCGCGCGCCTGCTCGCCAGCGGCCCGCCGCTGGTCTTCGCAGCGATCAAGGAGACGGCGCGGGTGGCGGAATCGCTGACCTTCCAGGAGGCGATGAACAAGGTAACGCGCCGGCAGTTGCCGACGGTCGACGCGCTTTATGGCTCGGAGGACGGTATGGAGGGTTTCCGCGCTTTCGCGGAGAAGCGCGAGCCTGTGTGGAAGGGGAAGTGACACTGGAAATGGCCTTCCCGCACGCCCCCCTCTGCCCTGCCGGGCATCTCCCCCTCAAGGGGGGAGATTGGCAGCTTGAGACTCGGCGCCCCTGCTGCAACATTGGCGATTGGCGAAAGCCTTCGCGATATCCGATCTCCCCCCTTGAGGGGGAGATGTCCGGCAGGACAGAGGGGGGTGCCTGGGCGGCAGCATCTAAAGTTGGTCATCCTTCATGACCGACTACAAAACCCTCATCGACGCCGAGACCTGGGCCTTCATCGAGCGAACCAATTCCTATTATCCGCCCGATACGATCGACTACACGATTGCCCAGCAGCGCGAGATCTATGACCGCATGTGCCGTGAGTTCTTTGCCGGCTATCCGCAAGGCGTGGCGGCCGAGACGACCGCAATCACTACACCCTCACACAACATCCCGATCCGCATCTATCGCAACGCGACGCCGGACCATGCTGCCATGGTGCTCTATATCCATGGCGGTGGCTTCATCCTCGGCGGGCTGGACAGCCATGATGACGTCTGTGCCGAGCTTTGCGGCCGCACCGGTCATGAGGTGGTCTCGGTCGATTACCGGCTGGCTCCGGAGCATCTGCATCCAGCCGCTTTCGACGATGCGATGACCGCCTTCGAATGGGCCGCCCGGACCTACGACCGTCCGGTGATGCTGTGCGGCGACAGCGCCGGCGGCAATCTTTGCGCCGCCGTCGCGCATGCGACACGTGGCCACGCGAAGAGGCCGATCGGCCAGGTGCTGATCTATCCCGGTCTCGGCGGCGATCGCTCGCGCGGCTCCTATGTGAGGCATGCCGAAGCGCCGATGCTGACGGTGCGCGACCTCGAATTCTACATGCACATCCGCACCGGGGGCGTGGACCAGACCGGTGACATCACGCTGTCGCCGCTGGCCGATGCCGATTTCGCCAACCTGCCGCCGTCCGTGCTGATTACCGCCGAGTGCGACCCGCTGTCGTCCGATGGCGAGGCTTATCGCGACCGCATCGTCGCGGCAGGCGGGCGCGCCGCCTGGTTCGAGGAACCCGGCCTGGTGCACGGCTATCTCAGGGCCCGGCACAGCGTCGGCCGCGCCCGCGCCAGCTTCACCCGGATCGTCGACGCGGTGGCCACGCTCGGAAAAGGCGGCTGGACCTGGTGAGGGCAACAACCGTCCCGCTCAGGACGCCTTGGCCAGAAAACTCTGATAGTCCGATTTCGCCTGCAGCAGGCGCAGCACGTTCTCGCGCGAGCCGCGGACATGGGCGCGGGCCAGGGCGCCGGCCTTGACGGCGTCGCCGGCGCAAATCGCCTCGACGATCTCGGCATGCTCGTCGCGGGCGATCTTCCATTCGTCGAGCCACAACAGTTCGGTCCAGACATAATGCTGGCACTTGTCGAGGATGCTGCACAGCATGCCGTGCAGCATCGCATTGCCGCTGATTTCGGCAATGACGCGGTGCAGGTCGATGCCGACTTCCAGCTCCTGGAATTTCTCGCGCGTCGTGCGATCGGGAATGGCGGCCAGCCGCTCGCATTCGGCCAGCATGGCGCGCAGCCGCGCCTTGTCCTTGTCGGTCGCGGCGACCGCCGCCAATTCCGTCGCATGGCCGTCGAGCAGTTCACGGATGTCGAAGGCCTCACGGAACATGTTGATGTCGAACTCGGTAACGGCATAGCCCTGGCGCGGCCGGCCGGTGACCAGCCCGTCGCGCTCCAGCCGGTTGAAGGCTTCGCGCACGGGCGTGCGGCTGACATTGAGTTTTGCCGCGATATCGGTTTCGGTGACGCGCGAGCCCGGCGGGATCTGGCCGGTCACGATCATCGCCTTGAGCGAGGAATAGACCGAGTCGCGCAGGGTGTTTTTGGTTTCCTTGGCCAAGTTCCGTTCCCAGTTCTCCGGCCGCTTTGGCCAGGCATTGCCTCGTTTGTAGTCGCAGTCGGCCCAATTTGCCACGCCCTGCGGCGCCGTCCCCACCGTCCAACTGATCGCGCCCATCGCAGTTGACAACACCGATCTCTCGGCTACATTCGAAATTGTATACAAAATCGCATGCTAAATCAAAAACAAATGGGAACACCGGTTGGAGAACCGAAATGAACAGGACCACCAGCTTTAGAACTTTCGCGATAGCCGGCCTCATTGCCTCCGTGGCAGTGCCCGCCGTCGCCGCCGACACGATCACCGTCGCCTCGTGGGGCGGCACCTACCAGGAGGCCGAGACCAAGGCCTTCTTCAAACCGACCGCCGATGCGCTCGGCATCACCATCAAGGAAGACACCACCAACGGCCTCGACGACGTGCGCCTGCAGGTGACCGGCAATGCCGTGAAATGGGACATCACAGAGCTCGGCGCCGACGAATGCGCGCGCGGCTCGAAGGAAGGCCTGTTCGAGAAGCTGGATTACGGCGTCATCGACAAGAGCGGCATCAACCCGAAGCTGGTGCATGACGACTGGGTCGGCATTTCCTACACCTCCGTCGTGCTGATCTACCGGACCGACGTCTTCGGCGACAAGGGCCCGAAGACCTGGGCCGACTTCTGGAACATCGAAAAATTCCCGGGACGGCGCGCGCTGAGCAGCAGCCAGGCAACGGAGACGCTGAGCGTCGCCGCGCTCGCCTCCGGCCTGCCGATCGACAAGGTCTATCCCGTCGACATCGAGGGGGCGCTGAAATCGGTCGACAAGATCCGCGGCCATGTCGATGCCTGGTGGACGTCGGGCGCCCAGGCCATGCAGCTGGTGAAGGATGGCGAAGTCGACATGGCGAGCATCTGGAATGGACGCGCCGGCACCCTGAAAAAGGCAGGCGCGCCGGTCAGCTTCTCCTTCGACCAGGGCGTGCTCACCGCCGACTGCATGGTCATCCCCAAGGGCGCCAAGAACAAGGAAGCGGCGATGAAGGCGCTGGCGATGTTCGTCAGCCCGCAGCTGCAGGCCAATCTGCCGCTCTATGTCGACAATGGGCCGGTCAACGAGAAGGCCTTCGAGACCGGCAAGATCCCGCCCGAGCGAATCAAGGACATCAACTCGGCGCCCGAAAACGTCAAGAAGCAGGTGTTGCAGGATGCCGGGTTCTGGCGCGACACCCTCGTCGAGGCGACGGAAAAGTTCAACAACCTGATCCAGCAATAGGCCGGAACCCTGACATTGCGGGCGGCGCAAACGCCGCCCTGCTCCTTCAGTCTGTGCCCGGGAGAAAACGATCTTGTCCATTGCACCATCCGCGCTGCCGATCAGCATGCGCCGGATCGAGAAACGATTTGGCAGCGTGCCGGTGCTGCGCGACCTCAACCTCGATGTCGAGGCCGGCGAGTTCCTGACGCTGCTCGGCCCCTCCGGATCGGGAAAGACGACGCTGCTGATGATCCTGGCCGGTTTCGTCAGAGCCAATGGCGGGAGCATCAAGGTCGGCGGCGACGAGATCATCACCACGCCGCCGCACAGGCGCAACATCGGCATGGTGTTCCAGAACTATGCGCTGTTTCCGCATATGAATGTCTTCCACAACATCGCCTTTCCGCTGAAGCAGCGCGGCGTCGCGGCCGCCGAGACGGCGCAGCGGGTGGAGAAGGCGCTGGAACTGGTGAAGCTGCAGGGCCTGGGCGAGCGCCGCGTCGACCAGCTTTCCGGCGGCCAGCGCCAACGCGTGGCACTGGCGCGCGCCATCGTCTTCGAGCCGCGCATCGTCTTGATGGACGAACCGCTGTCGGCGCTCGACAAGGGCCTGCGCGAGCATATGCAGATCGAATTGCGCGCGCTTCATCGCCGTCTTGGCATGACCACGGTCTATGTCACGCACGACCAGCGCGAAGCCATCACCATGTCGGACCGCATCGCGGTGATGAACGGCGGCTGCATCGAACAGCTCGACAAGCCCGAAACCCTCTATGCCGCGCCGAAGACGCAATTCGTAGCCGGCTTCATCGGCGAATCGAATTTCATCCCGGTCGAAAGCCGCAACGGGTCGGTCTGGTACCAGGACAGGCTGATCCAGACCGGCGCACCGACACCGCCGCGGGGTCCGCATCTGATGGTGGTGCGACCGGAGAAGCTGCGGCTGGTCACGGCAAGCGAGCCGTCGACCGGCATCAATGTGCTCGATGCGACAGTCAGCGACATCATCTACCAGGGCGACAGTTTCGTCTGCTATGCCAGCTTGAGCGACGGCCGCCAGCTGACGCTGCGCGACTATTGCCGCAGCGACGTGCTGGCAAGGCTGCCGGCTCCCGGCCAGCCGATCACGCTCGGCCTCGATGCGAAGGACACGATCCTGGTGGCGGCCGAGGGATGAGCGCGCAATCCGCCCTGCTGAAAGAGATCGCCGGCCCGGCGGGGCAGGATCTCAACGCGCAGGCGCTACGCGCGGATGCGCGGCGCGAGTCGCTGCGGCTGCTGGCGCTTCTGACGCCGAGCCTGTTCCTTGTCTGCGCCATCATCATCGTGCCGATCGGCTGGCTGTTCTGGCTGTCGCTGTTCGACGAGACCGGTGCCTTCAGCGCCGCCAATTACGCGCGCTTTTTCGAGCAGGCCTCCTACATCAAGACCTTCATCACCACCTTCAAGGTCGCCTTCATCGTCACCGGCGCCTGCGTGCTGCTGGGCTATCCTCTGGCCTACATGCTGTCGCAGCTGCCGCGCCGGGCGGCGTCGATCTGCCTGATCTTCGTCATCCTGCCGTTCTGGACCTCGGTGCTGGTGCGCACCTATGCCTGGCTGGTGATCCTGCAGCGCAAGGGCCTGATCAACAGCTGGCTGATCGATCTCGGCGTGATCAGTCAGCCGCTGTCGCTTGCCAACAATCTTTCCGGCGTGGTCATCGGCATGACGCACATATTGCTGCCGTTTCTCGTTTTGCCGCTCTATGCCTCGATGAAGACGATCGACACCGACTGCCTGCGCGCCGGCATGAATCTCGGCGCCGGCCCGGTCGCGACCTTCCGGCAGATCTTCTTTCCGCTGTCGCTGCCCGGCCTTGCGTCCGGCGTGGTCATCGTCTTCGTGCTCTGCCTCGGCTTCTTCGTCACGCCGGCGCTGATGGGCGGCGGCAAGGTGGTGATGTGGGCGATGCGCATGGAACAGACCACCAGCCTCTACTCCAACTGGGGCGCCGGCGCGGCACTCGGCGTGGTGCTGCTGGTTGTCGCGCTGGCGCTTCTCGGCCTGTTCCAATGGCTGCTCGGCGCGCGCGCCACCGGCGTATGGAGTTCGCGATGAGCGAAGATATCGGCCTGCCGATCTCGCACCGGCAACGCCTGTGGCTCTATGGCCTCGGCGGCCTCGTGCTGTTGTTCCTGATCGCGCCGTCGGTCATCATCGTCATCATGTCGTTTTCGGATTCGACGCTGCTGCAGTTCCCGCCGCAGCAATGGTCGCTGCGCTGGTACGAAAGCTATTTCCAGTCGCTGGAATGGCGCGACGCCACCATCGTGTCGGTCAAGGTCGCTGTCATGACCGCGCTGGTGGCGACGCCGCTCGGCACCGCGGCGGCCTACGCGATCAACAGGGGCACGCTGCGCTTCAACGGCACCATCAACGCGCTGCTCACGGCGTCGCTGATCATCCCGGTGATCCTGGTCGGCATCGGCACCTTCTTCCTCTATGCGCGCATCGGCCTCAACAACACGCTGACCGGCCTGGTCATCGCGCATACGGTGCAGGCGCTGCCGCTGGTGGTGCTGACGGTGCTGTCAGGCCTGCGCTCCTACGACATGAACCAGGAGCGGGTGGCGCGCAGCCTGGGTGCCGGACGCATCGCGGCGTTCTGGCAGGTGACGATGCCGCAGATCCGCTTCTCGATCGTCTCTGGGGCGCTGTTTGCCTTCATCACCTCCTTCGACGAAGTTGTCGTCTCGCTGTTCATCTCGGGCGGCGAGACCACGACCTTGACGCGCCGCATGTTCAACGCGCTGCGCGACCAGATCGACCCGACCATCGCCGCCATCTCGACCTGCCTGATCGTGCTGTCGGTCCTGCTGTTGTCGCTGGCGCAGATCTTCGGCCGGCGGCATTGATTTCATCGGACCCATTCGCTTCAAGTGCCTCAAGGATATCCAGACCAAAATGCGTGATTTCCAATTTCCCGGCCGCTCGCCGGTTCGTGCCACCGAAGCGATTGCCGCGACATCGCATCCGCTCGCGACGCTTGCGGCCGTCGAGATGCTGCGCGCCGGCGGCAATGCCATGGATGCCGCCATCTGCGCGGCCGCCGTGCAGGGCGTGGTCGAGCCGCAATCGACCGGGATAGGCGGCGATTGCTTTGTCCTCTACTGCCCCAAGGGACAAAGCGAGGTGCTGGCTTTCAACGGCTCCGGCCGGGCGCCGGCGGCCGCGACCGTCGACTGGTATCTGGAGAAGGGTTTCGACCGCATCCCGCTCCAAGGGCCGCATCCCGTCACCGTGCCAGGCGCCATCGACGCCTGGTGCCGGCTGCTGGAGGATCATGGCAGCAAGAGCCTGACGGAAGTGCTGGCGCCGGCGATCCACTATGCCGAGAACGGCTATGTCGTGCACGACCGCGTCGCCTTCGACTGGGCCGACCCGGAAATCGATCTTGCCGCCGACGAACATTGCGCGCGCATCTTCTTGCCGGGCGGCACCGTGCCGAAGGCCGGCGACGTGCACCGGCAGCCGGAGTTGGCCGCGACGTTGCGGGTGATCGCCAAACAGGGCCGCGCCGGATTTTACGAGGGTGCGGTCGCCGACGACATGGTGCGCCGGCTCAAGGAATTGGGCGGACTGCATTCGCATGAGGATTTCGCCGCGACGCGGGGCGACTATGTGGCGCCGGTGAGCGTCAGCTATGGCGGCCACGAGATTCACCAGATGCCGCCGAACAACCAGGGCCTGACGGCGCTCTTGATGTTGAACGTGCTGTCGGGCTTCAAGCTCGGCGAGCTCGACCCGAACGGCGCCGAGCGCCTGCACCTGGAGATCGAAGCCGGGCGGCTGGCCTATCGCGACCGCGATCGTTTCGTCGGCGATCAGGACCGTGTCCCTGTGCCGGTGAGGGAGCTCCTGTCGGCCGCCTATGCCGATCGGCTGCGCACCGAGATCGACCGCGAGCGCGCCATGACCCACCTGCCGGATGTGCAATTGCCCGGCAGCGACACGGTCTACATCTCGGTTGTCGACCGCGACCGCAACGCGGTCTCGTTCATCAACTCGACCTATTATTCGTTCGGCAGCGGCGTCGTCGGCCCGAAGACCGGCGTCGTGCTGCAGAACCGCGGCTCGAGCTTCCGCCTCGATCCGGGCCACCCCAACGCCATCGCGCCCGGCAAGCGGCCGATGCACACGATCATGCCCGGCATGGCGACCAAAAACGGCCGCGTGGTGATGCCGTTCGGCGTCATGGGCGGCGGCTACCAGCCGTTCGGCCATGTCCATCTTTTGACCAACATGATCGATTTCGGCATGGACCCGCAGCAGGCGCTCGATGCTCCCCGGGTGTTCTACAATGACGGCATGGTGGAGGCGGAGCGTAACGTGCCCACCGAGGCGATCGAAGGCCTGCGCCGGCGCGGCCACGCCATCACCGAACCGCACCACCCGCTCGGCGGCGGCCAGGCGGTGCTGATCGACTGGGAAAAGGGAACGCTGACGGGGGCATCGGACCCGCGCAAGGATGGGATGGCGCTGGGGTATTGAGGGATGGGCGAGGCGGGCAGCGCGGAAATTGACGGGGCCTCAATTCAAGTTTGGCCTTCCTTTTCAGGCGCTGGCGCTGCCCCTCACCTGCCTGCCGGCATCCTCTCCCCGTATAGTGACGGGGAGAGGGGCGCGCCGGTCCCTCGGCGCTTTCTTGGCAACGCTGGCAGTTGGCGAAACCATCGACAACATGTCCAGCGGATAGATGGGTAACAGAATGAACCGGATACATAGGTAACAGTTTTCTCCCCCTAAGATGCGGTTGCCG